>JBBQBR010000063.1:0-8659 GCA_038317875.1 Lysobacterales bacterium | reverse complement strand
TAAGCATGCTTATCGCAGGGGATCAAGAATTATTTGCTCAGCTCCGACACCAGTTCGTACGTTGCAAAGTTGCCACTTGAGAGTTTACTGGAGTTGGGTTTTATACGACATTGGAAGTGCCGGAACCGCATGAACCAACGGACAAAAACTCGGGCACGCTAAATTTTCAAAACAATCAAACCATTCCTAAATTCCTTCAGAGTAGTTAGCAGCCAACCAAGATAGTCTGGTTTAAAACCTAGGCTATTTTTCTTTACCCAACGCCTCCAAAGCCGAAGCACCAAAAGCAATCCTACCTTGTCGCTTCAGCCGTTAAAAAATCTCGCAAAGCCAACGCCGCAGGGCCAGTTTTGACCGATTCTTGCTGCTTTCCCCTTAATTCTTCCGCCGCGCCAACCGCGCGCCAGCAGCCAGAGCGATTGCCTTTGACCGGCATCGTCCGGAATATCCCAACCTGATCGAAAATCAGGAACTCAGACATGCACAATCTGCAAATTAACCAAACCACTCCAAAACCACACCAAATTAATTAGCAACCAAATAAAATAGCCCAAACAAATTTGTTGGCCATTTTATAGATGCAAACGCCTCCAGACGCCGAAGCGCCAAAAATAATCCGAACTAACTTGTCGCTTCAGCCGTAAAAAATTCCTGCAAATCCAATGCCGCAGGGCCGGCTACAACATCGGGAAATGCCCCAACATCGGGACACGCCCCAACATCGGGACACGCAAAATCTGAACCCTATTCAACTCAGCCCTAATAATCGCACTCAGGCTGTGATGTTGCACAACCCCACACCCACCACTCAACTACGCAAAAACATCCAGCGCCAAACCCAAACTAGCCGAATGTAGCCGTGCGTCGTTGGTCCAGAGTGCCTCGCATTGGTGGCGCTGCGCGCAGGCTAGATGCATTGCGTCTGGGGTGCGCAAACCAAAGCGTGCGCGCAGCTGTGCGGCTTGTATGAAATCGGCTTCGAGCATCGGCAATAAGACCAATTGCGCGAAAAACGATTCGAAACGTCGCAACAGCGCCGGGTCGCTGCGTTTATAGGGCGCAACCAAACATTCGCATTTCACCAGCGGCGAAATCGCATAGGTTGCGCCGTGCGCTTGCGCCATTGCGCGCCGTAATGGCAGCTGAAATTGCGGATGCATTTCCACCTCATAGATCACTAAACAAGCGTCCAAATAGATCAATCCCATGCGTCGCGCTCAGCAC
Source organism: Lysobacterales bacterium (assembly GCA_038317875.1). Classification (GTDB taxonomy): domain Bacteria; phylum Pseudomonadota; class Gammaproteobacteria; order Xanthomonadales; family SZUA-5; genus JANNYA01. The sequence continues at coordinate 7,435 of JBBQBR010000063.1, read as the reverse complement.
TTATCGCCAGATCAATCTCAGCACCGCTGCGACTTGGCAGGATTGGCGCAGCATGCGCGCGGTGCCATGCTGCAAGTCGTTGATATGAGCCTAGCGGTTCAAGATCAGTTTTGGTCACCGCCACCAAGCGCACAGACGGCGCACCGCGCCGCGCAATAATCACTTCTTCGCCTGATTCGGCCAGTTTCAGCAACTCAGAGAGGCGATTTTTAGCGTCTAACACATTGATTTGCATGCGTTCTATTCCTCAAGCGTGAGCAAATTTAAGCTGGCTATAAAACCTAGCCAGATGATAGCTTATGCGCTCCATCTGCACTTGTACACAACCTGCGCGATGCCTAGCGCTCACGCACTAGACGTGCGCGCGTCTGTCTTATGCGCATGGGTACTCTGTACTCTGCCGCTAGTTGCTTCAGCAAAGAATCGTTAAAAAGCGCTCGCTACGCACCGTGCACACGTGCATCAGTGCATGATCGGCGCTAAATTATCCGTCAAATTGCCGCAAGCGCTTTGTGCACAAAGGAAAGCCATGAAAGAAACCATCACCCAGCTGTTAGTCCAAAAAACCGCTGAAACCTCGCCCGGCGCATTTTTAATCAATTTCAAGTTCGATGACGCCAGTGAGTTGTTTTTGGACACCCGAATTTCGCCGGTGCGCATTAGCGAGGCATCGGAGGAAGCGTCGATGATGACGATGACCTCGACGCACATTGATTTGATCGAAATGTTGCACGGCCGCTTGGATCCGATTAAGTCGTTTATGAGTGGGCGCATTCAAATTGATGGCGATATGACCATAGCGATGAAGCTGGCTGCTTTGTTTCGGGCCAGCTGAAAATGATTGCGACCGATGAAAAACTAGGCGCTGGCGCTAAGCTGTACCCCAATTTGCTGCAGCCGCTCGATTTGGGCTTCACCCAATTGCGCAATCGCGTGGTTATGGGCTCCATGCACGTCGGTTTGGAAGAGGCGGAAAACGGCTTCCAGCGGATGGCGGCTTTCTATGCGGAACGCGCGCGTGGCGGCGTCGGTTTAATCGTCACGGGCGGCATTGCACCGAACGATGTCGGCAGGCCTTATGGCGGCGGCGCGAAAATGACCACGCAAGCGGAGGCCGACGCGCACAAGCCAGTCACCGCCGCCGTGCACGCCGAGGGTGGCAAAATCGCGATGCAGATTCTGCATTTCGGCCGCTATTCCTACCAAAAACCGCTGGTAGCGCCCAGCCCGATCAAAGCGCCGATCAACCCGTTTACGCCGCGCGAACTCAGCGCTGCGGATGTGTTGAGCACGATTGAGGACTATCGTAATTGCGCGGTTCTGGCACAAAGCGCTGGCTATGACGGCGTTGAAATCATGGGCTCAGAAGGCTATTTGATCAACGAATTTATCTCCACGCGCACCAACCAGCGCACCGACGAATGGGGCGGCAGTTATGCCAATCGGATTCGCTTTCCGATTGAAATCGTGCGGCAAGTGCGCGCTGCGGTGGGTGCCAATTTTATTATTATTTACCGGCTTTCGATGCTGGATTTGATCGACGAAGGCTCGACCCTGGAAGAAGTGGTTACCTTAGCGCGCGCCATCGAAGCGGCGGGTGCCACGATTATTAATACCGGCATTGGCTGGCACGAGGCGCGGATACCGACGATTGCCACCAAAGTCCCGAGAGCGGCGTTTGCTTGGGTCACTAAGCGTTTAATGGGCTTAGTCAACATTCCGTTGATTGCGACCAATCGCATTAACACTCCAGAAGTGGCCGAGAAAGTGCTGGCCGATGGCTGTGCAGATATGGTTTCCATGGCGAGGCCTTTTTTGGCTGATCCGGAGTTCGTGCTCAAGGCAGCGCAAGGGCGCGGCGATGAAATCAATACCTGTATCGGCTGTAATCAAGCCTGTTTGGATCACACTTTTGCTGGGAAAATAACGTCCTGTCTAGTAAATCCGCGTGCCTGTCACGAAACCGAACTGAACTACTTACCCAGCGCCGCGCCGAAAAAGATCGCGGTCGTAGGCGCAGGGCCCGCTGGCTTAAACTTTGCGGTCATTGCCGCCGGACGCGGGCACGATGTGACGCTATTTGAGGCATCCGCTGAGGTGGGGGGACAATTTAATATCGCTAAGAAAATTCCGGGCAAAGAGGAGTTTGAGGAAACGCTGCGCTATTTCCGTCGTCAACTTGAGCTCACCGGTGTCAAGCTGCGGCTCAATCACCGAGCCAGCGTCGTCGAACTGGCGCAGGATGGATTTGAGTTGGCCGTGTTGGCGACGGGCGTCATCCCCAGAAAGCTTGATATTGAAGGCATCGCGCATGAAAAAGTGCTGTCCTATCTAGATGTATTGCGCGACGAGCAAATCGTCGGCGGCAGCGTCGCGATTATCGGCGCAGGCGGCATCGGCTTTGATACCGCAGAGTATTTGGCGCACGAGGGTGTCAGCCCGAGCGTCGACGTGGCGCGTTTCAACGCCGAATGGGGCATCGACACGCATCGTGATTCCACCGGCGGTACAACAGTAGCAAAGGTGCACCCGAGCCCAAGAAAAATCACCATGCTGCAGCGTAAAAACGCGAAATTGGGCGATAACCTGGGCAAAACTACTGGCTGGATCCACCGCACGCAGCTCAAAAACAAGCGTGTGGAAATGCTGGGCGGCGCGGAATATTTAAAAATTGATGACGCGGGCTTGCACGTTAGTTTCAAAAGCCTAGCGCCGGTCGTCCTAGCGGTTGATCATGTCGTGATTTGCGCCGGCCAAGAGCCGCTGCGCGATTTACAAGCGGGCCTGATCGAGCATGGCATCGAGACGATATTGATTGGCGGCGCGTTTAAAGCCAGTGAACTGGATGCGAAAGCGGCAATTGAGCAAAGTTCGCGTTTGGCGGCGGCAGTTTAGGCCCTTCGCGATCTCGAAAATTTTGGATGGCAAAGGTTCTGGACTCGACTCGGAAAATTTTGAATAAGCTTACCGAGCAAACGTCCGCTGATTCGATAGCTATTAATCGCCGCCCTTCTCGCGCTCTTTCTCTGCGTCGCGCAGGGTGCGCTGATATTCGCGCGTCGCCTCGATAATCACGTCTTCCGGTTTATAGACCGACACTTTGCCGCCCGGTTTGAAATCACCCTCAATCACTGCAAGCTGGCCATCGGTAAAGCGTAGGCTTAAGTTTTTAACGTCAGCGGCGCTGTTCCCCGTTTTATAACTATAAACGTAGTCCCAGCGCTCTTGATGAAAGGGGCTTTGGATTGCCGGCGTGCCTAAAATTAGGGCTACTTGGCGCTTGGTCATTCCTGGCTTCAAAGTATCAATGTCGGCCTGATCCAACAAATTGCCTTGCGGCACCGTTTGCCTGTAGAGGCATCCCGTCGAGGTGATAACAAAGGCCGTTAATAACGCGACGACACAGATCAAGGATGGCAAAGAGCGGGTTTTCGACATGAGTGGGGTGTCAATTGCTTGGAATCCGGCGATAATAGCGCGCTTAGCCTTTCAAAAGTTCCTGAACACCTGAACCGGTAGCGCTTCGCGGCAGTGATCCGCGCGGCGTTTGACCCAGGTGCTCGTGAATTAGCTTTCAGCATTTAAATTTGGCCTAGTAATCTGTCGGTGGCAGTGTATTTTTGTTCGCATGATTTACTAACGCAAAGCATTCATGCCAAATCTTATTGCTAAGCTGAAATGAAATTTCTTCAATGAACACCTTAGCGGATATTCAAAACACGTGGAAACTCAGGACTTACGCAACGCTGGACTCAAAATTACGCATCCGCGCTTGCGGATTTTGGAGATTTTGGAAACCTGTGGGGTGAAGCACATGACCGCTGAGGCGGTCTATAAGCAACTTCTAGATCATCGCGACGATATTGGCTTAGCCACGGTCTATCGCGTTCTCAATCAATTTGAGGCTGCCGGAATCTTGGTACGCCACAATTTTGAAGGCGGTATGAGCGTTTACGAACTTGATCGCGGTGGCCACCATGACCATATGGTGTGCGTGGAGACGGGCAAAGTTATAGAGTTTGAAAGTCCGGAAATCGAGCGGCTACAGCGTGAAATTGCAGCCAGCCACGGCTATGAGTTGGATGACCATAGACTCGTACTGTATGTGCGTCCTAAAGCGCATAACCCGGGAAAGCTGCGCACGTGAGGGTTGAAAGGCGTTTTCTCGCGCAAGCGGAGCAACATTGGCTGTTTTTTCGCCAGTGGGTGCGCGCACCTTTATCGACTGCATCAGTGGTTCCCTCAAGCCGGTTTTTGGCTAAAAAAATGATTGAAGAGGTGCCAAAGGGCGCGCGACAAGTGATTGAATTGGGCGCAGGCACGGGCGTTTTTACGAAACTTTTAGTCGCGCGCGGGGCACCGTTAAATCAGATTATGGTCGTTGAACTGAACCCGGTGATGGCACAAACACTAACCAGCGATTTTGCCAGTGTGCATGTGGTGAATGGCGATGCAACTCATTTACGCAGTATTGTTGAGCAAACACCAAACTTCGCGCTCGGCCAAATAGACGCCGTGGTGTCGGGATTGGGCTTTCTTAATATGCCCAATAGCATTGTGCAAAGCATTGTTACCGCAGCTTTTGAGGTGTTGGCGCCTAGCGCGCCATTTGTGCAGTTTACCTACGGGCCAAAATCCCCGATTGCAGCACCAATCGTGCGAGCGCTGCAGCTCAAAGTACGTCGAGCGAGCTTTACGTTTCGAAATTTTCCGCCCGCGAGCGTTTATGTTTATACCCGGTAGCCAAAAGCTGCGTAGTCGCGGATAATCTGCGGCTCAGCATTTAACTAGAGGTTTACATGGCGTCCACAGCAACTGGCGGCTATTACGTTCCGCACGGCAGCAAATGGCCAATAATTGGTTCAATTTCGCTCTTCACGATGATGTTGGGCGCTGCTAAATGGATGAACGAGAACCCGCTTGGCAAGCCGCTGTTTTTCATCGGCATGGCAGCCATTGTATTTATGCTGTTCGGCTGGTTTCGCGATGTTATTCGTGAATCCATCGCTGGGCGTTTTAAAACCCAGGAAGATATGTCGTTTCGGATGGGCATGGTTTGGTTTATCTTCTCTGAAATCATGTTCTTTGCCGCGTTCTTTGGCGCGCTTTTCTATGCGCGGCATTTTTCATTGCCCTGGTTGGGTGGCGAAGGCGACGGTTTTTCAACCAACCAACTGCTCTATCAAGGTTACGTCGCGACTTGGCCTACTAATGGCCCTGGTGATCTGGGTGGCGTATTTAAGACCATAGGCCCATGGGGCTTGCCGCTGCTTAACACCCTGATTTTATTAACTTCTGGCACCACGATTACGCTGGCACACTGGGCGCTGAAAGTAGGCGAGCGCTTTTGGCTCAGTTTTTGGATGGCCGCTACCGTGCTTTTAGGCATAGTGTTTTTGTATTTTCAGGGCGTCGAATACGCGCACGCTTATCACGAACTCAACCTAACGATGGGTAGCGGCGTTTACGGCTCGACCTTCTTCATGTTGACCGGCTTCCACGGTTTGCACGTCACGCTTGGCACGATCATGCTGGCAATCATTATGTTTCGCTGTATGTCTGGGCATTTCACCAAAGATAATCATTTTGGTTTTGAAGCAGTGGCTTGGTACTGGCACTTTGTAGACGTCGTTTGGTTGGGGCTGTTTGTGTTTGTTTACGTGCTCTAACGTCTTTTCCAATTGTCATCCCGGCGCAGGCCGGGATGGAATGGCTTTTCAGTTTATCGGTGTTGTGCGAAACACTTTCGCAGGTTGCAAAATGGATCCCGGCCTACGCCGGGATGATGGCGGGATGGGTTGTGACGTTGGGTATTGTGATTGTGTCGGGCTTATTGCCTTACTTCTTAGCAACTGCTGCATAACAACCGCTTTATCTGTCCTTCAATAGCGGCAAATCTGCTTTTTTCAAAGTACGCAGCACAAAACTTGATCGGCTATGGCGTATGCCTTTGATTTTATAAAGCGTTTCGCGCAGCAGTCGTTCGTAGTCCCTGGTATCGCGCACCATTACACGCAGCAAATAGTCGTAGTCACCAGAAACCAAATAGGCCTCAACGATTTCTGGAATTTCCGCCAAAGTTTGACCGAAAGCCTCCAAGGTATTCTCGGAATGGCTATCCAGCGTAACCTGCACCAGCACGGTGTCGTTGAAGCCCATCGCTTCAGCGCTCAGCCGCACGGTATAGCCCTGAATTATGCCGTCCGCTTCCATGCGCTTCATGCGGCTCCAGCACGGCGAGCTACTCAAGCCAACCTGCGCGCTAATTTCTTGCAAGCTCGCGCGCGCGTTCGCCTGTAACGCGCTCAAAATCTTAATATCAAAGCCATCCATTCTGAATATTCCTATTTTTCAAGCAAGATTTGCTTAAATAATAAGAAAATGACGCCAATAAAGGAACCCTTTCTGCAGCTTTTCTAGGAAGCTAGGTTTCCAACTACTCAATCGCTGTGCGCCCATCTGTTATGGATCAAATAGAATTAAGTGAATTTGCCGAAGCCGTGTGCCAAAACCATGTGGCCGCTGCGGTGCAAGCGCCGGACTTCTCAATAGCGACGCTCCAGCTTGAAAATGGCGCACAAATTTTATTGCGCACCCTGATTGACCTGGGCGTGGACACGATTTTTGGCTATCCAGGTGGCGCGGTTTTACCCTTGTACGACGCGCTGCACGACCAGCCAGGAATACGCCATATTTTGGTTCGCCACGAACAGGCGGCGGTGCACGCAGCGCAGGGCTACGCACGCACCACGGGGCGCATCGGGGTGGTTTTAGTTACCTCAGGGCCAGGCATGAGTAACACCACGACAGGTTTATTGGATGCGCTAAGCGATTCCTGCCCAATTTTGTGTATCAGCGGACAGGTCGCCACCGCTGGCATTGGCACCGATGCATTTCAAGAGTGCGATGCGATTGGGATTTCGCGCAGCGTGACCAAATGGAATTATCAGATTAGGAGTGTCGCGGAAGTGGCAGCCAAGGTGCGCCAAGGTTTTGCGATTGCAACTAGTGGGCGGCCGGGGCCGGTGCTGCTTGATTTTCCTAAAGATATCCAGCTACAAGCGCACTCAACGATCCTGAATGTGGCTAACCCACCCCCTTTAAACTGCCGCGCGGCGCGCTTAGCAGCGGCAAATTCGCACGATTTGACGGGCAAAATCGCGGCGGCTGTGGCGTTAATTAAAGGCGCAAAGCGCCCCGTCATTTATGCCGGCGGCGGAGTAATAAATTCCGGTGATCGCGCTTGCGCCTTGCTAAAAGCCCTCGTTCACACGCTGAACGCGCCTTGCACCTTGACCTTGATGGGCCTAGGCGCATTTCCCGCCAGCGATAAGTTTTTTGTTGGCATGTTGGGGATGCACGGCACCTTGGAGGCCAATTTGGCGATGCACCACGCAGATTTAGTGATCAATGTCGGCGCGCGCTTTGATGATCG
>JBBQBR010000062.1:0-8667 GCA_038317875.1 Lysobacterales bacterium | reverse complement strand
TGTATCAGCGCCACTTGCACATCGCGTCCGTGCATCAACTCGGCCATTTTAGGCAGCATCGCGCGTTACGGCGTAATGCTGGTGCCGGGGCCGATTAGAAAATAGCGTGCTTTTTTATCGGCGTCCATTAAACAAAAGCGGCCATAGGGCCCGCTACCGGTGATTTCACCGCCGACTTGCAATTCGCTGAGCAGCGCTGTCGCGGCGCCGCCTATGACGTAGCTGACCGCGATTTCGACGCTATGGCTAGAATCATCAAGTACAGGCGGGTTTGCTAGGCTATAGCTGCGTTTACTTGGCGCGCCCGCAACCTCAAAATGGATTTGCAAAAACTGCCCAGGAATATAGTTTAAAACTTCGCCATCGCTGCGCTGAAACACTAAATGGCGAACGGCTGACGCCAACATGCGGCTATCGATCAACTTGAGCGGAAAATGTGCAGCCATCTGAATTCCTCGGTTCTGAATTTTAAGTCTAACGCACTCAATTGCGCGCGCTTTCTGACTATTTAGAGGCGCGCAGCATATCTGTAAGCCTTTTAGCTGGCGCGTTTAACTCCGCCACCGGATACTTCGCGCCTCGGATTAGTTCAGGCTAGACAATGGACGCCTTACGCGTCATCAATTTACGGAAAACCTACGACAACGGCGTGCAGGCGTTAAAAGGTGTGTCATTAACGGTGCAGAGCGGCGATTTTTTCGCATTGTTGGGCCCAAATGGTGCCGGGAAGTCGACGCTGATCGGCATCACGTCTAGTTTGGTGAATCTTACTGAAGGCGATGTTGAAGTTTTTGGTGCCAGCCTGCGTAAAAATCGTGCGCAAGCCAAGCGTGAAATCGGTTTAGTGCCGCAAGAATTCAATTTCAACCAGTTTGAAAAGCCGTTTGATATTTGTGTCAATCAAGCCGGTTATTACGGCGTGCCGCGCGAACTGGCGAAGGTGCGCGCAGAAAAATACTTAAATCAGCTGCAGCTTTGGGACAAGCACAACGCCATTTCACGCACACTTTCGGGCGGCATGAAGCGTCGATTATTGATTGCACGCGCAATGGTGCATGAGCCGAGGCTGCTGATTTTGGACGAGCCGACGGCCGGTGTAGATATAGAAATTCGCCGGTCGATGTGGAAATTTTTGCAGGAAATTAATGCAGCGGGCACCACCGTTATTTTGACCACGCACTATTTAGAAGAAGCGGAAAGCCTTTGTCGCAATATTGCGATTATCGACAAGGGCCAAATTATTGAAAACACCAGTGTAAAATCCTTGCTGACCAAGCTGGATAAAGAAACCTTTGTGTTAGATCTTAGCAAGCCTTTAGATGTGCCACCGGTTTTGTCTGGGTTTAACGTTGTATTAGTTGACTCACAAACTCTAGAAGTTGAAGTACCGAAAGGCTTAGAGCTCAATGGGTTATTTGGCAAGCTTTCAGCTGCGGGCGTTGCGGTGAAGTCATTACGCAATAAAACCAATCGTTTGGAAGAATTATTTGTGCGCATCGTGCATGACGGTAATCAACCCGCGAACGTGGAAGTAACGCCATGAGTAACAATACTAGTTGGGTCGCTTTTAAAACAATTGTTAATAGAGAGGTATCGCGTATTTTGCGTATTTGGGGCCAAACCTTAGTGCCGCCCGCGATAACGATGACGCTCTATTTTCTAATCTTCGGCAATTTGATTGGAAGCCGTATTGGCAAAATGGGCGAATTTTCCTATATCCAATTTATTGTGCCGGGTTTGGTTATGATGAGCGTCATTCAAAACGCTTATGGCAATGTATCTAGTTCGTTTTTTGGGTCTAAGTTCGGCCGCTATGTCGAGGAGATTTTGGTTTCGCCCACGCCCAGCTGGGTCGTATTAGGCGGCTACGTGGCAGGCGGCGCAGTGCGTGGCTTAATTGTGGGTGCGATCGTGCTTTTGATATCGCTATTTTTTACGCATTTAGAAGTGGCGCACCCGATAATTATGGTGGTGACGGTTGTTTTGACCGCTATCGTATTTTCCCTGGCGGGTTTCGTAAACGCGATCTATGCGAAAAAGTTTGATGATATTGCGATTATTCCGACCTTTATTCTAACGCCGCTCACTTATTTGGGTGGTGTATTTTATTCGGTTAGCTTGCTGCCGCCATTTTGGCAGGCGGTTTCGCATTTAAACCCCATTTTATATATGGTGGAAGCGTTTCGTTACGGTATTTTAGGCAAGTCAGATGTTTCGCTGACGGTCGCGCTGGGAATGACGGTTGCGATTGCCGTGGCGCTTTGGCTGTTGTGCTTGCGCATGATTGAAAAAGGCGTTGGGCTGCGCTCATGAATATACAAAGAAAAATGATTCTTACCGCCGCATTTTCTCTTGCGTGCTCATTGGTATCGGTTTGTCATGCAGGCAATCTAGTTTTGATAGCAGATGCCGCAAAAATTGAAGCACTTTCCAAGGTTGTCGCACGTCTAAAAGTAGAAGCACTTGCGGCGCAACTTAAGAAAAGCAATGTGGGCGAAAAGCTGAATTCCGAATACGCCGAGGCGCTTGAGTCATCACTCAGTGATTTGCGCGTGGCGCTGCCGCAAGTGATTGAAAGCATTGCTAAAATTAGAGGAGCAGATGTGGTCATTGAGCCAGAAATTGCGCGGAAGTTTGCGCTGGTCGGTGAAAATATTTCCGCAGAAGTTGCGCGTGCATTAGATGTGCGCAGCGCGAAATTAAAGTTTTTAGCACCATGAAAGGCTTTGACACCATGCGAAGCATATGGTTTATGCTGCTAATTAGCGTCTGTTTGCCTGTGTTAGCGGCCCAAAAAAGTATCCTAATTTCTGACACCCGCGATGCGTTTACCCGAGTCAGTGCCTTAAAGAGCTTGTTGGCGGAAGTGGATTCGCGTATTCAAGCGATTCAAAAGTCTTATGAGCTGCAAGTAGCCCCGCTGAGCACCGAACTTGAGCAACTGCGTAAGCCTGGGCAAACTGGACAGAATCAGCAGCGCAAAGCTGCATTGTTGCTGAAAATTGCAGCTTTGCAAAAGGACGCGAGCGTGCAGCAACAGGCGGTCGGCGCGGCAAATGAAAAAGCCCTTGCCCAAATTGATATTGCTGTAGTTGCCATTGAAGCCGAACTTAAAAAAGAACGCGCAGCAGATGCGGTGCTGCGGGTGCAGGATACGTTGTATTTTAATGCTGCATGCGCCTGCAATATCACTGAGGAAATCTATAAACGATTGAATGCGCGATTGCCTAAGTTGGCGCTTTCAATTAAGTAATTAGGGGCTTTATGGACTGGTTGTTAGCGCTCAAAGCAATCATTTTGGGCATAGTGGAAGGGTTGACCGAGTTTTTGCCAGTCTCTAGTACTGGGCATTTAATTTTGGCAAATAACTTGCTTAATTTTAATATTAGTCATGTTAAGGTTTTTATGATCGTGATTCAAATGGGCGCGATTTTCGCTGTATTGATCGAGTTTCGTGCGCGAATTATTAAAACGCTTTTGGGGATAACGACTGACCCGATAGCGCAGCGCTTTGCTATCAACGTTGTACTAGCGTGTCTGCCGGTCATAATCTTAGCGAAGCTTTTGGGTGATTTTATTGAAAATAAAATGTTCACTCCCATCGCTGTTGCATGCGCCTTTATTATTGGCGGCATTATTATTTTGTTTGCCGAAGCTGCGGCTGCGAAAACTGACTGGCAAAGCGCGCGTGTCCAAACACTAGACGATTTAAATTGGCGTGACTCGCTTAAAGTTGGATTAGCGCAGTGCTTAGCGGTACTTTTTCCTGGCACATCCCGTTCCGGTGCAACGATTATTGGCGGTATGCTGCTCGGTATTCCGCGCAAAGTTGCTACTGAGTTTTCCTTCTATTTAGCTTTGGTTGTGTTGAGCGGCGCGGCCATTTACAGTCTATTTAAAGATCGACATAACCTGCATTTAGAGGACGCCAGCTATTGGGGCTTGGGCTTATTAGCAGCTTTTATCAGTGCGTACTTTTGCATTCGTTGGCTGCTGAAATTCGTGTCCACGCATAGTTTTACCGGCTTTGCCTGGTATCGCATTGTGTTTGGGGTGTTTATTTTGCTCTCAAACTGGCAGGGTTGGATAGACTGGAGTCAGAAAGTTGGATGAGGAACTTAAGCGCCGCGTTTTTTGCGAATGAGCGCGGAAATTTCTTCGTCGCCACGGCCTTGGGCAACCAAGGTGGTGTAGTCGCTGATCGATTGCTGCACCACCGTTTGCGTTAAACCCAAACCGCGCCCCATACTGGCTGCGATGTTCAAATCTTTCAGCAACAAGCCCAGTTTAAAGCCATTTGCGAATTCGTCTTTCAGCATCGTTTCGCCGCGTTTTTCTAGGAACCACGAATTCGCGGCGCCGCCGGTCAGTACGCTGAGCAGTTTGTCTGATGGCAATTCCAGCTTTTCGGCAAGCGCAAGCGCTTCGCACACGCCCTGGGCGATCCCGGCAATAATGACTTGATTGACCGCTTTGGTTGCTTGCCCCGCGCCCACGGCACCCATGTGCGTGATGCGTTTACCCATAAGCGTAAGAATCGCCATGACGCGCGCTAGTGCCGCTTCATCGCCACCGACCATTAGGCTGAGCGCCGCGTTTTTAGCACCTTCCACACCGCCGGACACTGGCGCATCTAGAAACGTAGCGCCCAACTTGGCCAGCTCAAACTGCAGCGTTCGCGCAGTTTGCGGGCTAACTGTGGAATGATCGATTACGATGCATTCTGGCTTGATTCCAGGCATTGCAGCGCGTACCACATCAAGCACATCTTGATCTGCTGAAACGTTGATCAGTAATACATTGCAGAGTGCTGCTAATTCTGCTGGTGTGCTCAGCGCAGGTACGTCGAATTCTTGCGCAAAGCGCGCGGTTTTGTCTGCACTACGATTCCAAACGCCCGCAAGCAAGCCCGCTTTTGCCAAATGGCTAGCCATTGGCCACCCCATTGCACCTAAGCCGAGGTAACCAACCCGAAATTCAGGCGCTTTCGGCGTGCTCACCAAAGCACCTCGGCCAACGCGCAATTCAGCCCTGAGCCGATGCCAAACAGCGCCACGCGTTTACCCTTGGTCAAGCGGCCCAGCTGGTTTAGCTTGCTCAAAGTAAACGGCACTGACGCCGGGCCGATATTGCCGTATTCGGCGAATATAGTCAGCACCTTACGCGGATCAATCCCCAGCATACGAACCAGCTCTTCGGTATGCACACGACTGACCTGGTGCACGACAAATTCATCTATTTCTTCCGTCGTCCAGCCAAACATGGTGCGTGCCACCGCGTAGGTTTTCGTGGCCAGCTTAAGCCCTTCAATGAGCAGCATTTTGGTGTCGGTATACATCCGGTCAATGTTGCCGTAACACAGTTTGGAAAATTGCGTCGCGGCGCGCGCAACTGAGCCTAGATAGCGATGGCCGTCGGGCAGATCCCTAATATGTCCCATCACCATTGCCACCCCGCCGGAGCCCAACGTCATGGACGCCATTTGTGTGCGAAATTGCTCTTCGGTTGTGTCATCACGGCTGAGCCGCTCGACGGTGTCGTCGCATACTTGGCGGCTGTTTTCACCGTCCACGATCAAGGCATATTGCACGTCGCCGCGCTCAATCATGCGTGCCGCGATATCCATGCCGTTCAAAAATGCTAGGCATGCGTTACCAACGTCGAAATTTATGCAATCTTCGCCCAAACCGAGTTTGCCGTGCACAATCGCGGCGGTAGAAGGCTCAAGAAAATCACGACACACACTCGTGTTGATCAAAATGCCGATTTGACTGCGCTCAATGCCCGCGTCAACGATTGCTAATTCACCCGCCTGCGCCGCAGCGTCCGATGGCGGGGTATTTCGATCAAATACGCGTCTTGAGTGAATGCCAGCAACTTTTTCGAAGACGTCCCGACGTATGCCTAATCGATCCATTGTCGCACCCAGCTTTTTCACAAGATCGCTCGAATGAATCACATGCGGCGCTTCAATATGGCAAATGCTGGCAATGGCGACGTTGTCAAAGCGCATAACGCATCCTAAAAGATCAAAAAAAGAGGCGAGAAGGTACGCAAATTCAAGCAAATTCACAAGATTTAGTCGCTATTGAAAGCCAACATTAAGCGCGCGGGTTCACCTGATTTATTTGCGCACGGATTCACATATTTATTAAAAGCGAATAAGCTTTGCGCGTGCCAGGACTAGACTTTAGAGGTTGCGCGGTTTTATCCGGGCAAAATTTATCAGTGAAATCTTATTTTGCCTCGACAAAACATTGGTTCAAAATTCTTTGGAGCACCATCATGGACGTACGATTTTTGACCCGCACGCTTTATCTATCGCTCGCTAGTACCATCTTATTGAACGCGGGTTATGTTGAAGCGGCAGAGTTTCGTGGCATCACACCGGCAGGCGCGCACTACTTGCTGAAAACTCCGCCGAATTGGCGTGCCGGTGACGGCCTAGTGGTCATTAATCATGGCTTTCAGTTTGAGTCAGAGTCGGGCGACCCATCGCTCGGTAACGTGGCACTACGCGAGCAAATGTTGGCGCAGGGTTACGCCATTGCTGCGTCAAGTTACAGCGCCACCGGCTGGGCAACCTTTCGTGTAGGCGTTGATTTGCGTGAATTGCTAGCCGCAGTCAAAGACAAGCTTTCGCTAAATTCGCTTAACGGCACCGATCTGGGCCCGGTGTATTTTAATGGTGGATCCTTAGGCGGTTTGGTCAGTGTCCAGCAAGCCGAGCTCGTTGCAGCTGGGCAAGTGCCGGGTTTGAGTGACGTGACCGGGGTGCTCAGTATGTGTCCGCCGCTGGCAGGTTCAGTGGTGTGGGATCATGCGATGGACTTTCGCTTAGCGTATGACTCAATTTGCACCGGTATCAATGGCGGTGAAATGCCGGCCGGAAATGCGGCGACCCCGTGGCTGTTGAAGCCGGGAATGGTAACCAATGGCGGCAGCACCGTCACTTATGCGGAAGTCGTCGGCTCAGCCGCGGCGTGCGTCGGTTTTGAAGTGCCGCCCTTTTTACAATCGAACGGCATGCAATCCCGCCGTGCGCGTTTGCTGGCGGCAACTAAAACGCCCGATGCTTTTTTAGCCGAACTGCTATTTTACTCAACGTTTGCCGTGTCAGACTTGGTTTTTGATGCTAAAAAGCTAGGCGGTATCAGCCTAGCGGGCACCAATACGCCGCTGCAGCCATTTGATACGCAAGGGCTGGATTTCGGTGATGCCGCATTAAATTCCAGCATCCGTCGTTTGAAAGCCGATCCAGTGGCACGCTTTGAGTTAGCCCGGCAATACACACCCAGCGGGCGCATCGGTGCTACCAAATTGCTGACAGTTTCGACCTCCGGGGACGGGTTAGTCGTGCCAGAGCATTTGCGCTTTTTAGAAGGGAAAGTGCCGGAAAACCAATGGCGGCGTGCGCTTATTCAAGAAAGTACGCCTAGCCACTGTGGCTTTAGTGATGGCGAGTTGATTGCCAGTTGGAACCAGCTACGCGGTTGGTCCCAGCGCCAGAGCGCAACATCCGCGCCGCTACCAGCCCCAAGCGTCAGTTCGCTCAATGCCGCCTGCGCTTTAGTACCCGCTAGCGGCAGCTGTCGATTTGCAAGCGCTGAAAATTTGAATCCGTTGAGTAGCAAAATCAAAACCCGGGTCGCGCTCGTAAATCAGCCAGCAGTTGATGGCGGTGTTAATGGCGATTGGTACACGCCATCGCGCTCAGGCGAAGGCTTAAAGGTTGAAGCATTGCCAGGCGGACGCGCGCTGGTTAATTTTTTCACGTACCCAAAGTCAGGTGAAGTTGCCGAGCAACTTTGGCTGACCGGCACGGGCACGATCACGGAAAATGGCATTGCGATTGACGATCTGTATCGCACCAAAGGCGCACGCTTTGGCGCATCGTTTAATCCGAATGACGTGCGCGTCGAGCGCTGGGGCAAACTTAGTCTGGTTTTGACTGAGTGCGGGCGCGGCAAGCTGGCATTTACCGGCCCAGAAGGGTTCGGCTCGGACGTGCGCGATGTTGAACAAATTTCGCGCCAACAAATCCCCTGCAATACGCGCCAAGCGCAGCGCAACGATACCGGCTTGAGCGGCAGTTGGTTCGATGCGAATCGAGCGGGTGAAGGCGTGACGCTAACGGTGCAAAACGATTTAAGCGTGGCGCTGGCCTTTTTTGCCTATTCCCCAACCGGTGAGCAAGCATGGTTTGCGATGCAGTCGCAACTTTCTAGCGTTGGCCCCACGCGAAAGGCAGCAGGTGCGTTACTGCGCCCGGTCGGCACGCGCTTTGGTAGTGCCTTTCAAAGCAATCAAATACGCGTCGAAAACTTCGGTGCAGTAGAGCTTGAATTTTTGAATTGCAACCAATTAAAGATGCGTGCGGTGACGCCGTGGGGCACTCAGGACTACAACTTTACCCGCTTGACTGCGCCATTGGGAACGGAGTTTTGCGCTAGTTTTTGAGGTGGAGTTTAGCGCCGTTTAGTCCTGCCTGTAGTTCGCGGGGTCACGCCTCTTCAGCCCTCGTCAGCCCTCGTCACACCGGCGAACGCCGGTGTCCAGCTGTCGACTTTCCACTGAGTGCGGCAACTCCCCTGGATCCCGGCGTGCGCCGGGATGACGCTGTCGTGGGTCAAAGGGTGCGATGTTAGTTGTTGCTTATTGGGATTA
>JBBQBR010000061.1:0-8732 GCA_038317875.1 Lysobacterales bacterium | reverse complement strand
CGCCGACAATATTGAGCCGTTCCGTGAAAGCTTCAGCGCAACCAAAACGCAAACGCCGCTGCGCGATATTGCGCAAAGTATCAATGTGGTCAGTAGCGCGCTGCTAAACGATCAAGGCGCGCGTTCCTTGCAAGATGCGCTGCGCAATGTGCCCGGCATAGGTGCCAGCCACGGCGATGGGCAGCGCGATCAGGTTAGCATCCGCGGCTTTTCCGCGATCTCGGATCAGTTTGTTGACGGCATGCGCGACGATTCACTGTACTTCCGCGATCTTTCAAACATTGACCGCGTTGAGGTGCTGAAAGGCCCGGCGGCGGTGCTGTATGGCCGTGGCTCGTCAGGCGGGCTGATTAATCGCGTGTCCAAGCGCCCTGAACTTGGCAGCTTTTCCACGGTGGACATGAATTTAGGCAGCGATGGCCAGAAACGCATCAGCAGCGACTTTAACCGCGAGGACGAAGAAAGCCTAGGTTTTCGCTTAAACGCGGCAACTGAAGACTCCGATGGCTATCGTGATCAGCAATTTTTAAAGCGCACAGCATTAGCACCTAGTTTTTTCGCACAGCTTGGGGAGCATGATTCGCTAACGCTACAGGCCAGCTACTTGCGCGATCGACGCATTACGGATTTTGGCGTGCCTTCGTTCAATGGCCGCCCAGTCGAAACCGCGCGCGAAAGCTACTACGGCTCCGGCAACGCCGCGCGCGATGACTATACCCAGAGCAAAGTCGGCGCGATTTCTGCGCTTTATAGTCACCAGTTTAACGATGCTTTGAGCGTGCGTAACAATATTCGCTTACAGACCTACGATTTGGACCGCAACAATACGCTGCCGGGCGGCACGGTCGATGCCGTTACGCAAACGGTCGGGCGTTCACGCGGTGAAGTTCGTCGCAAGGAAGACGCATTTTTTAATCAGACCGATTTTGTTTGGCGTGATGCACAACCGGCTGCGGGCACGATTAGCCAGCAGTTGCTGTTCGGGGTGGAATTTGGCAAACAGCAAAAATATGCGCAGTTCGTCAATCAAGCGAATATTGATCGGGTAAATATCTTCAACCCAGGCAATGTTGTGCCACCGGCAATCTCTGCGGCCGCACGCGCCAGCGATGCGGCAATTGGTTCCGACACGGACTTGCTGGTGCGTGCGGCTTATTTACAGAACCAGCTCAATATCGGTGAGCAAGTTAAGCTCGTTGGCGGCGTGCGCTTTGATAGCTTCAAGCAAGATACCGTGTTCGAGCGCAAATTACGCTCGCTCAGCCGCACCGATAGTCAATGGAGCCCACGCCTTGGCGCGGTGTATCAGCCAACTTCGGCGGCAGCCTATTACGCCTCGGTTAGTGAGTCATTTCAGCCCTCGGCGGAAGGCTTTGCGCTTACGGCATCGAATGCGGCGAACGAACCGGAAGTCACGCGAAATCTGGAAGTGGGCGGCAAGTGGGAACTGCTTGATTCGCGTATGTCGATCACCGCTGCAGTGTTCAATTTGGAGCGCACCAACATTAAAACCATCGATCCAACGCGGCAAGGCGTGCTGATTAATGTCGGCGAACAGCGCACGCGTGGCCTAGAGTTCACCGCGAATGGCCGCATTGACGAGTTGTGGAGCGTTTACAGTGGCTTTGCCTATTTGGACGGGCGCATCACCAAGTCCAACAGCTCAGTCGCCGCACCGCAAACGCCGGTGGTGCAAATTCCGCTGCAGGGCAACCGCCCCAGCCTGACCCCACGCCACAGCGGCTATGTGTGGGTCAATCGCGAATTGCCTGCGGGCTTCGCGGTTGCTGGCGGCCTGAACTACACGGCCGAGCGTTTCGCTTCGCCCAGCAATGCCGTGACTTTACCCGGTTACACATTGCTCGATTTAGCGCTGCATTATCGGGTGGAACGCTATGAGCTTGGGCTTAATTTGAAAAACGTGCTCAACCGCGCGCACATTGTTTCAGCACATGGCGGCAATGACAATTTGATTTTACCCGGCCCCGGCCGCGAGCTACAGCTATCCGTGCGCTATAACTTTTAAGGGCAATAGAACGCATGTATGAAACCAGCGAGCGCGCTGCGCCACATAACACTTCTGAGCAAAACGCTGCACAGATTTTGACGCACGCTACGCCTGGGCCTACCGTACGTCGGCGCAGCGCGCGGTTTCTGAAAACGCTGCGCAAAGTGCATCTATACGTTGGGCTGTGGGGTGCGCTGCTGGGCCTGCTGTTTGGCGCGACCGGTATTTTGCTCAATCACCGCACCCTGCTTAAGTTTCCGCTTGCTACCCCGCAACAGGTTATTGCACAAATGCCGCTAGCGGATCGCAGCTTTGCCACGCCGGAGCAACTGAGCGACTGGCTACGCGCAGAGCTAAAGCTCAACCCGCAAACGATGGTGCGCATAAACGCACTCCCGGCGCGCAGCGTACTTTGGGAAGGTATTGAGTTGCAGCAGCCGCCGCAGTGGACGATTAACTTCAACAGCATCGACAAAAGCATCGTTGCGGACTACATGCCCGGCAATCGCTTCGTCAAACTCGACACCACCGCGCAAACGCCGCTGGGCACGCTGATGCGGCTGCACAAGGGTGTCGGCATTGGCATTGCGTGGGTACTGCTTGCCGATACCATCGCTGGCGGCTTGATTGTGCTGTGCATTACCGGGCTACTGCTCTGGAGCCGATTGCACCCGCTGCGCCTAGCGACCGTCGGTACGTCGCTAGGCGGCATCTCGATGGCGATTTGGCTATTTTGGGGCGCGCTTTAGCGGATGCGGTTTTGGCGTTGACCAAAACTGCATTGAATAACGCGACGTTAACGCCTATTTCGCGCGCAAAGTATCCCGAATTTCGCGCAATAAAACTTCTTGTGCGGGTGGCTCCGGTGCGGGTGCTGCTGCTTCTTTTTTCTTCAGTGTATTCATCACTTTGATGACCAAAAATAGGCAAAAAGCGATTATGGCGAACTGAATCAGCGCATTTATGAATTCGCCATAGGCGATCACGACGGCGGGAATATCAACCCCTTCTGCGGTTTTGGATGCGGCCTTGAGCGGATAAAATTGTTTGGCAAAATCGACGCCGCCGGTCAAAAAACCAATGATCGGCATCATGATTTTGTCGACTAAGGTCGAAACAATCTTGCCAAAAGCGCCACCAATTATTACACCGACCGCTAGGTCGACGACATTGCCGCGCATTGCGAAGTCTTTAAATTCAGAAAGCACGCCCATAATTTTTTCTCCGGTTTGGTGCAGATAATTTGGATTATTTTGGCGCAGCAGCGCGAACCCAGCTCGTCGCGCGGGTGGCGTGAAAGTAATTAGACAATCCGGTTTTTACAAGCATGAATGACGTTGTTTTGAGTCGGCAAAACATCGAATCGACGATTGTTTACGGATTTGCGGCAGTACCCACCGTTTGAATCAACGTAACGGCGGGCTCGTGGCGTTCGAATTTGAAGTAGCCCAAATTCGATCCACAACCGTTTCCACGCCCAAGCGGTTGCGCACCCGGATTTCGGTGTAAGGCGCGGACACCATCACTTGGCCCACCACGCCCGCATTTTCGCTATTTGGATAGCCCTGAAACACTGCGTTGACGCCAGCGCGGCTGCTAAATTCCAGCGGCTGATTAGCCTGCCCTGGGCCTGTGGCATAGACCTCAACCAAGCCAAAAGCATCCAACGCCCAACCGGACACTGTGATGCGCTCGCCCGCTTCAACTTTAAGTCGATGATCCCAAGCGGCAATCGCCGCTGGCTGCGCAAATACAATGACGCTAAGCACGCCACTGACTACGCTGGCGACTACAAAGCGACGAATTCCGATCGTTTTTGCATTTGCAGCCAAAACCAACAAGAGCGCAACCAGCGCAACCAAAGAAAGATGCGCATGACGCGGCAATTCGGTGTAGCCATCCCCCAGCAATGAAATCAGCAGTGGCAAGGTTAACGCAGCGATCAGCAGCGCCAAGCTCAGACGCAGCGCGGCGAATTTGGGTGGACGGGTATCGGCCGCGCTACTGACACTGCGCATCCCGCAACCCAGTGCCGCGAAACCCAGCGCCGCGAAACCCAGCGCAAAAATCGTAAGCCAAATATAGACTGGATACGACAGCCGTGGCACTACATCGCCGACGCTCCAAAACGGCGCACGAGCGAAATCACCGTCCGCCTGCTCGCCAACGTAACGTACCCGCCAGCCGCGCGATTGCGCAAACGCGTTCGCCAATAGCCTAAACGCAGTCTTGGGATGCGTTGCCAATACCATCGCGAGCCTTGCGCGCGAAAAACCATATGCCTCGGGGCAATCGCGCGCAACATCGGTATCGCGGCGCAGGTACCAGCTGGAAAATGCCAGCTCGCCGCAATGCGCGGGTAATCCTAAGGCCTGTGCGAACTCGACTGGGTCGGGCGCCGATGGCAGCACCGTAAAAAACAAAGTATTGCTGGCGTTTGCATGCGCCACGCCTGCCAAACCGTGTTGGTTGCGAACTGCAACAACACTACCTAATAACAGCGGCAAAAGCACCGCAAGCGCCAACGCCCGGGGAAATTTACGCTGCGCGAGCCAAGCAAAATAGAGCAGTACGCTCGCCAGGACAATCGCAAGCGGCGCATGCGGCACGCGCGCGCAGGCCAAACTAGCAAGTCCAATCACGACCAGGGCAAGCGCTTGACGTTGGCGTGTCAATTCGGCCCGCGCATCGACAATACGCCAAGCGACGGCCCCAGCAATCGTCAAATACACGCCTAACACCGCGCCAAATTCGGTATAAATCGTGTTCGCGTAAAGCATCACAAACGGATCAGCCAGCACCAGCGCAGCCACTACCGCATGCAGCAATCCCGCGCTCGGATAGGGCCAAAGCAAGAAGCTGAGCCACAGCACGCCGCCCAACAGCAGCGTAGTTTTGAACGCGCCAATCGAGCGCAGGTCAATGTCGTTGCCACCAATCGCCACGCGATGCAGCGCCAACGCCGCAGCTGTGAGCGCGACATCGGTGCTCCAGTAGCAATTACTGCGATCAAAAACCCGGCGCTGATAAATCGCAATAGGCGCTTTCGGTGTGGCGACTTCTAACTCGGCGTCAGTTAGATTTGCCGCCGCTGGGCCCGGCCATAGATCCACGCACGCGGAACTACGCAGCACGTCGTATTGATTCGCGTAGCCCAGCACCGGGCTGTGCAAAACCAGCGTCAACATGCGCAGCGCTGTTAGCAACAACAGCGCCAACGTCGCTAATTTAATAGCGCGAACCTTCACCACAGCAGGCGCTAAATCGCCCAAAACACAACTGCCAGCGTGGCGCCTACGCTCAAATAGCTGGCCGGATCACGCAGCGCATGCACGACCGGATCCGCATGCATTTGCCCGCGCAATGCAATTAGCCATAGCCGTGACATCCCATAAAGCACAATCGGCAACAGCAGCGATAGCCGCGTCGGGTGGCTGTAGTGCAGCCGCATCTCTGGGCTGTCGAGATAAAGCACCAGCACCACCGAAGCACCCATGGCCGCTGCCGTACCCATTCCGATCAATAGCGGTAAATCAATCTGTTGATAAGCACGCTGATTGACCTCTATATGCCCACGCGCCAAGTCTTTCAGCTCAATCACGCGCTTTAACAAGGCCAAAGAAAGGAATAGAAATAACGTAAATGCCGCTAACCAGAAACTTAAAAGCACCCCAATGGCCGCCGCACCCGCCGCAACGCGCAATACATACAGGCCCGCCAGCAACATCACATCAATCAGCGCGACACGTTTAAGCCCCAAACAATAGACCAAGGAAGCGACCGCGTACGCCGATAAAATGAGCTGGAACTTAAGCCCCAAACTCACGCTGAGCACAGCGGCAACCGCTAGCCACATCAGTGCAAGGATGGGGCCCGCCCAAATTGGCAACGCGCCACTGGCAAGTGGGCGCTGCGCCTTGCTTGGATGCGCGCGATCACTGGCAATATCCAGCGTGTCATTGAACGCATACACGGACGATGCCGCCGCGCAAAAGGCAAAAAAGGCAAGCACGCTTTGCTGCAGCGCCAGCTTATCGCTGTAGCGATGCGCCGTCAGCAGCGCAGTCAACACCAGCGCATTTTTGACCCACTGATGCACACGGGCAAGTTTTAGGACTGCAAACAGCATGCGGTATTCCAATTCAAGCTAACTCCTCAGTTACCACACCTGCCAAGCTCAAAACAAGCGGTGACACTGCGGGTTGGCGTTTTGCGCGACCGCTTAATCGGCTGCTAACAATTTATTCTGAAATTTTAATCTCCTGGCTTTGCTGCTCACGCACTCTGCTAAGCGCAAGGCGTGAGCAGGCCCGTTGTCAGCCGCCGCTGACCGTCTCGGTGACGACCGTCTCCTGGCGCAGGTCGTCGCCGCCGCCGTTCTCAAACTCGCCATTGGACCCCGAGGAAACCACGCGAAAGCCGTTGCGCAGCGCGTTGCCTTCGGCTTCATGGACGATCTCGTAGCGCAGCGGCCGGCCCCATGCATCGTTCAGCACGTCGGACTTCGGATTGGACGCGGGGTAGCGCTTTCGAACTGCTGCAAACACCTCCTCCTGCGATGCAGGCTGCGCACCGCCGCGCTGGTCGCGCAGCGCGCGTGCGATTTCCACCACCATCCCTAGGTTTCGCTCAGTAGCCTGGCGAAGCAGCAAATCCTGTTCAATGGGGTCGGATTCAGACGCAGATTCGGGCGCGGGCTCGCGGCTGCAGCCGGAAAACGCGATTGCTACTATGAGCGAAAGGGTCAATATTCTGGTGTGCATGGCAAGCGCTACCTCGTGGGAATTTCCCATAGCCTCCAATTATGCACCCGCTTTCTTGCCTTCAAAGCAATCGGCGCATCCTTTGCTAGCGATTACGTCCAACACACAGAGCGCATCACCGGTGCGCTGTGCTCACGGCGCAACACAGTCTGTGTGAACCAGACTAAGTTTTCGCCGTCAAACGTTCCAAATACTCATCCACATTCACCTCCACCTCGCGTGGGCGGCGGTTGAGTAGATCTTGAATACGCGGAATCGGGCTGGCGCGTACGTCTGCCATTGGCCCGGTCATCAGCACTTGGCCTTGATCGAGCACGGTAATTTTGTCGGCAATCTTGAACGCGCTTTCTAGCTCATGCGTGACGACGACAATCGTCATGCCCATCGCTTCGCGCAGGCGCAAAATCAGCTCATCCAGCTCAGCAGAAACGACCGGATCTAAACCCGCAGAAGGCTCGTCAAAAAACAGCAGCTTAGGGTCCATCACAATCGCTCGCGCCAATGCTGCACGTTTAATCATGCCACCAGAAAGTTGGCTGGGCATCAACTCTTGAAAGCCGCCTAAGCTGACCACCTCAAGTTTCAGCCGGCTCATAATGCGAATCGTGTTCTCGTCGAGCTTGAAATGCTCGCGCAGCGGCAGCGCCACGTTTTCACCCACCGTCATCGAGGTAAACAGCGCGCCGCCTTGAAAGCTAACGCCCATTTCGCGCTTGAACTCCAGCAATTCCTTGGCGCTGAGCGAGTTGATGTTCTTACCAAGCAACTCAATCGTGCCGCTGGTCGGTTGGTGCAACCCGAGCAAATGCCGGAGCAGCGTCGATTTCCCCGAGCCCGAGCCACCCATAATCACCCGAATTTCGTTATGCGCGACGGTAAAATCAACATTGTCGAGGATTTTTCGCTGCCCATAGTGCGTCGTCAGCCCGCGTACCTCGATGGCAAACTCAGAATTCGTGCTGTCTAGGGATGCGGATGCCATGGGTGAAGTATGCCGGGTTTAGGGCGGCGCAATCAAAAGGTGTTTTGACACGACTACACAAACCAGGATGCGTGAGAACTTAGGCGTACAAACGCTTAGCTTGGTCGGGCTGGCGGGGTTCTTGTGCTTACCGGTGATGCGCAGGCGCGCAATCAGCCCCGATATATCTAGTCTGAATATGCCCAACTATCCTGCGCAAACGTTACAGTTTCGGCATAATCAGGGTCGGCAATCAAACACAAACGGAGCGACAACGATGATTTTTGGGAAAATGTGGGCCGCATTTCGCGCGCAGCTAAATAAACTTGCCAACGTATTCTTTGAAGCCGATCCCGTGGCACAGATGCGCTATGAATATGATCGTTCCGTCGAGCAGCTTAAAGAAGGCCGCACCGGGCTGGAAATGTATCGCGCGCTGGTCGAAAAAGTCACGCGTCAAGTCAAAGTCAACGAAGCCCATGTTCTGAAGCTTGAGGCACAAACGAAGGCTTATTTGAAAGCCGGAGATCGCGAAACGGCGGCGAAGTTTGCGTTGGAGCTGGAAAAAGCCCGAACTGAGCTCAAGCAAAACCAAGAGCAATTGGCGATGCACGAGGGCAGCTACGAAAATAATCTGAAAAAGATTCAGAACGCGATGAAAAAGCTGGGCGATGTGCGCAATCGCATCGATAAGCAAGAGGCGGATCTAAAAATGAGCGAGGCCGAAGCGGAAGTCGCAAAATTGGCGGAGCAGTTCAATTTTAATGTCACCACCGACTTTGGCCAGTTGGAAGACGTGATGCAAAAGAAAATTGATCGCAATCGCGCCGCGGTACGGGTTAGTGCGGATATGAGTCAAGAAGGCATTGCCAGCATCGAGGCTGAAGAACGTATGGAAGGGCAAATGGCGGAAGATGCGCTCAAGCGTATGGAAGTTGAAATGGGTATACGCACTCCGGAAACCTCGCAATCAGCACCCGCTGAGAAGCAGCTTGGGCCG
>JBBQBR010000060.1:0-8753 GCA_038317875.1 Lysobacterales bacterium | reverse complement strand
GGTCGAAATTGTGTGGTGCATGTTGCGGTCAGTACGCTTGAGTCTAGTACGCATCAGTCTGGCGCGGCGAACCCGGCAGCAGGCTAGCGCAGCGCACGCCTGCTGCGGCAAGTTCAAGCGGCTCAATATAAAATGCAGAGGACATTTCAGCACCAGCAGGCTGCACAAACAGCGTAGTGGTGCCAATCAGCGCCAGCACCTGGAATAAGACGTTTTTTTGCATGAATTAGATCCTTGTCACAGGTGCCGATTGCAGCGGCGGCGCAGCTTTAAAATTGTCGCTGCCAGGAAATTTCCGCAATGCGCGGCTAGCCGATCATAAATTGATTCGCACCATTGTATGAGCGCGCGGCAAAATACCGGTAGCTAGGTTGCGAATCCGCAGCTGTGCCAACGTTAGCCCTTGTTGCACGCCGCCTATATCGAAGTCAGCGGCTTCCGACGCCAAGCGCAACCCGAAAATCGCAAATTCCCAACTTCCTAAATCCACCTCAAGAGCACGCGAATGAACGTCCTTTTTCTCTGCACTGGTAATTCCGCACGCAGCATTATCGCTGAGGCGCTGTTGGCTAAGCTCGGTAGCGCAAGCGAATTCCACAGTTTCTCGGCCGGCAGCCATCCGAGCGGCCAAGTGCAGCCCTACGCCGCAGCGATTGCGCTTGAGTTAGGCTTTCCCGCGCACAAGCTGCGCAGCAAATCACAGCATGAATTTGAAACCGGCCCTACCTCTATTGATCTGGTTGTGACGGTATGCGGCAATGCCAATGAACACGCCTGCCCGTATTTTCCCGGCACGCCTTTGCGCGCGCACTGGGGCGTAGATGATCCAGTAAAAGTAGAAGGCGACGACGCCATCCGCCGGGCCGCGTATCGCGAGGCTTATGCGGTGTTGCGCCGCCGGATTGAGGCGCTGATCGCGCTGCCGCTGGCGCAATTAAGCGCGGCCGAGCAGCAGGCAGCGCTGGATCACATTGGGGAGTTGGCTTGATGCGTGGCGCAAATTTCGCCCGCGCCTGCTGCGCGGAAGCGCTAGGGTCGTGTTTGTTGGCGGCGATTGTGATCGGCTCGGGCATCATGGGCGCACGCTTGAGTGGCGGCAACGACGCGATGGCTTTGCTTGGCAACACATTAGCGACCGCAGCGGGTTTAATCGTGTTGATTTTGAGTTTCGGTGCGATCAGCGGTGCGCACTTTAACCCGGCCGTGAGCGTAATCATGACCCTGCGCGGTGAATTGACCAAGGCGCAACTCGCCGCTTATGTGCTCGCGCAAACGGCTGGCATGGTCTTGGGCGCGTGGTTAGCGCATGCGATGTTTGAACTGCCCACGCTGCAGCTGAGCACGAAAATACGCGCCGGTAGCGCGCAACATTTAAGCGAGTTCGTCGCCACCTTTTGCTTGCTGCTGACGATCCTGCGGGTAAATCGCGCGCGCCCAGAACTTACGCCATTTGCGGTGGCTGCGGTGATTACTGCGGGCTACTGGTTCACCGCGTCAACGTCATTTGCAAACCCCGCGATTACGCTGGCGCGCGCGCTCAGCGACACCTTTGCCGGCATCGCACCGGTATCGGTGGCCGGTTTTATCCTGGCGCAACTGTTGGGCGCGCTGGCGGCATGGGGCGTTGATCTGGCCCTCGCGCAGCCGAATCCGGCGTCAACCCCCGCGAATTCGGCCCCAGCCACGGTACCGCCAACAGCGCCAACAAACTAAAGCCTGCAGCGGCATAAAAGCAGGCTTGATCCCCAACATTTGTCCACAATAAACCAGCGACCAACGCGCCAGCCACACCGCCTAAGCCAGATGCCACGCTGAAAAACAGCGCTTGCGTGAAGCCCAAATCCGCCGCGCGAACGTCGCGTGCGATGATTTGCATGCACGCTGCGTGCAGGGCAGCAAAGCTCAGCGCATGCGCAGTTTGCGCAGCTGCGATCACCCAGCCGGAATCCGGCCAAAAGCCCGTGGCCACCCAACGTAGGGCACCCGCAATTAAACAAAACGCAACCAGGGGTTTGATCGGAATTCGCAGCAAAACCTTTCGCATCAATGCAAATGCAATGATTTCGCACGCCACGCCTAAAGACCAAAGCGCACCGACCTGAAATTCGTCAAACCCATGCCCCAGCAAAAATATACTGAAATAGACATATAGCGGCCCATGCGCAATTTGATTGCAAAAGCCAACAAATAACAGCGCGATGATTGAGGGTTGGAGGACGCGGGTCAGCGTGATGTGGGGTTGAGGTGAGTTTGATATTTGGGGTGGATTTGATTTGTTTTTCGAAATGAGATTTTGGCTTTGAGCTGGCTTTATTCGACTTTGCTCGCCAAGAGGTTTTTGGTTTTCAGCTAGCTTAATTCGATCTTGTTCCTCAAGAGGCGCATAGTGGCTTAGATAACTAGCCCACACCATCAGCGCCACCAAGGGCAGCATCGCCACGATCAAATAGCCAGCGCCAATTTCGCGAAACAACGCGCCATAGCCCAGCACCACCATCAAAAACCCAATCGAGCCATATAGACGAATGCTGCTGTAGCTTTCCGTTTCGCCGCGCAAATGCCCCAAGGTCAGCGCCTCGTATTGCGGCATTAGCGCGTTATAGAGACTGGCAAATACCAGCATCACCAGCACCATGCCCCAAAACGGCCATTGCGGTAGAAAGCATAGCGTCGCTAGCAGCACGCCTAGCGCACCGTGACGCAGCCATTGAATCGGTAGCGCACTCTGCGCCACGCCGATGTTCCACAAATTTGGTGCAAGCGCCCGCGCCGCGTACCAGATGCTCATCAGCAAACTCAGCTGCAAAGCGGAAAACCCTCGCGCTTGCAAAAATGGCCCGAAATAAGGGGAAAATGCGCCTAAAGTTGCGAAGTAGGTGAAGTAATAAAGTTTAAGGCGCGGATGGGCGATGGGCATGGCTTGAGGGTAGCAAAGTAATGAAGGCGCTTGACCCGCAGGGTGCGATTCAAAGTGATGTTTTAAGAGTGGCTTGTTTTCGATCCAAATCTAAAAGAACCGTTCGCACTGAGCGTGTCGAAGTGTAGGGCCGCATCCACGCTAACAAAGCCATGTCCGAAACTGCCCATGTAACTGCGAGCCATTTGTTGCCAAGTACATTTTTTTCGAAATTGCTTCGTAAGCACGATTGCGGCTGTGCACTTCGACAAGCTCAGTGCGAACGGATTTTGAAACCTGACTTCAAACATTAATCGAAAACATCACTTTGAATTGCATCCGACCCGCAAGCGCGTTTGCTAGCGCGACAGGAAAGCTTCAAACTGCAGGCTGATTTTGCCTGAGTCGCTATTATGAATGCGCTGAGACGGCCTGAGTTGATCAGTGTCGAGGAATATTTGCAGGGCGAGGCGGTCGCAAAATTACGGCATGAATTTGTTGCAGGCCAAATTTTTGCGATGGCCGGTGCCAGCGAACGACACAATCGCATTTGCTTTGCTTTCGCAGAGATTCTTGGCCCATTGCTGCGCAAAAACGCGTGCAGAGGCTATCTAAACGTTATGAAATTGCGCGCGAGCAATGCGATTTACTATCCCGATGTGATGGCGGTGTGCGATTCGAGTGATCAGGATCAACTTGTTAAGTCAGCACCGTGCATGATTGTAGAAGTGCTCAGTGACTCAACCGAACGCACAGACCGCACCGAAAAGCTATTCGCCTACCAGCAAATTTCAACGTTACGAAATTATTTATTAGTCGCGCAAGATAAGCGCGAAGTTGAACTTTATCGCCGCAACGGCCTAACTTGGCGCTTTGAACACTACCTAGGCGAAGCCGAAATCGAACTTGACTGTCCAGCCGGTTCGATCAATTTGGCGCAAATTTACGCGGACATTGATTTCCGTCCGCTCAGCTGAGCCTAAACCGCCCGCCAACCAATATCCGGGCGCATGAATCGCCCTGGCCAAGTAATTTTCTCAGCGCGCGCATAGGCGGCTTCCTTTGCAGCCTGAGTGTCCGCGCCTAAACCCACGACGCACAGCACGCGGCCGCCATCGGTCAATACCGCATCGCCCTGAGCTTTGGTACCGGCGTGGAAAACCAGCGTAGCGGCATCGGCATCGTCCAAGCCTGCGATCACATCATTTTTGCGCACCTCGCCCGGATAGCCTTGAGCGCACAGCACCACGCCCAAAGCCACGCGTGCATCCCACTCCAAAGTTTGACCTGCAAGCGCATTGTTGGCCGCCGCTTGCAGCACCGGCAGCAGGGGCGAAAGCAAACGCGCCAGTATCGGCTGGGTTTCTGGATCCCCCATGCGCGTGTTGAACTCCAGCACGCGCGGATTATTGTGCGCGTCGATCATGATGCCAGCGTATAAAAACCCGGTAAATGGCCGCCCTTCAGCCGCCATGCCCGCCAAAGTCGGCGCAATAATTTCGCTTTTGATGCGCGCTTCAATTTCTGGCGTGACTACGCGCGCCGGCGAATAAGCACCCATGCCGCCGGTGTTCGGACCGGTATCGCCCGCGCCAACGCGCTTGTGGTCTTGACTGGTCGCCATTGGCACGAAATCTTGATTTGCTGCGATCACGATATAGCTGGCTTCTACGCCGCTTAAAAATTCTTCAATCACCACGCGCGCGCCTGCCCCAGCCGCAAAACGGCCGCCCAGCATATCGGTGACTGCCGCTTTGGCTTCTTCCACACTGGTGGCGACCACGACGCCTTTACCCGCGGCCAAACCATCGGCTTTCACCACAATCGGCGCGCCGTGTTTGTCAATGTAGGCCAATGCCGGGGCTAGCTCGGTGAACACTGCATAGGCCGCCGTTGGAATTTTGTGGTGCGCCAAAAAATCTTTGGTGAAGGCCTTCGAGCTTTCTAACTCAGCGGCATTTTGGCGCGGCCCGAATACCGGTAAACCCTGCGCCTGAAACTGATCGACGATGCCCAAACTCAGCGGCGTTTCTGGGCCGATCACGGTGAAATCCACCGCTTCGAGGCGCACCAGCGCGATCAAACCGGCAATGTCGGTTGCCGCAATCGCGATATTTTCAAGCTTGGATGTACGCGCAGTGCCGGCATTGCCGGGCGCTACCAACACGCGCGTAACGCCCGGATCAAGGCTCAACCGCCAGGCAAGCGCATGTTCGCGGCCGCCTGAGCCCACTACTAAAATGGTCGCTGTCATTGAACGTTTTCCCGCACCAAGGTGGAGGACACATTCGTCTGCATCAAATCCCGCTTAGCGGTATCGGCTGCCGCAATCGCAGCAAATGGGCCGCGCCGCACGCGGTGCCAAATTTTGCCGTTGACAGAGACTTCGCTAACTTGTACCTGTACCCCACTCAGCGCTAAGCGCGCCTTGAGGGCATCGGCATCCTCGGCTTGCGGGAAGCTGGCCAGCTGCAAAAAATAGCGCACTTTTGCATCTGCTTGCACTTCGGGCTTGGTGGTTTGCTCACGGATTTCGGTGTCTGGAATGATGACTTCGCGCTCGGCCAAAGCGGTATAAAAATCATACTTAGGCTTATCGTCTGCTGGCGGCTGATCAGGCGTACCCGGAGCATCGCCACGCGCCATTTCACTGATACTGGCGGCGGGTGCGGGTTTGGGCACGTTGGAAAGCGCTTTTTCCTTCGAATAATCCCGAAAGATTAGTAGCGCGCTCAATGCGATCCCGGCCGCAAACCCGGTCAGTAGCCACACCCAAGCGGGCAGCGGCGATTTATGGTTGCTATTGCGTACGGCTTGATTCTTTTTTGCCACTGCTATTCCCCAAAAGTTTTGACCAACTAAGCCAGCTACATTGAATCCGGCGCTGCAACGCCAAGCAAGGCCAGGCCATTCTTCAACACCTGCCGCGTTGCTGCCATCAACGCTAAACGCGCGTTGCGTAAGCCCGCATCGGCACACAAAATCTCCAAACGCGGTGGGCTGTCATAGACACCGTGCAATTGCGCCGCCAGATCGCGCACGTAATTAGCGATGATGTGCGGCGATCGGCTGTTCGCGGCGCTGTTAATGACCTCGGAAAACCTGCCAATCGCAGCAATCAAGGACAGCTCACGTGCTTCTGATAAAAGCCCTAGATTCGCCACGCCAAGCGCCACGTCGAATGCGCCCAAACCGCGCTCGGTTAAGCGCTCAAAAACCCGACAAATGCGTGCATGCGCATACTGCACGTAAAACACCGGGTTGTCGGAAGACTGCTTCTTCGCCAACTCCATGTCGAAATCCAGATGCTGCTCATGGCTGCGCATCACATAGAAAAAACGCGCGGCATCGGTGCCGACTTCCTCGCGCAAGTCCGCCAGCGTCACGAACTGACCGCCGCGTTTACCCATCGACACTTCAACGCCATCTTTAAACAGGCGCGCGAACTGCACCAAATCCACCTCGACGCGATTCGGATCAATACCTAAGCCGCTCGCCGCCGCTTTTAAGCGTGCGATGTAGCCGTGGTGATCGGCGCCTAAAATATAAATCGCACGGTCGTAGCCGCGTTCAAACTTGTTTTTTAAGTACGCAATGTCGGACGCAAAATAAGTGCTCTGGCCGTTTTCGCGCACCACAACGCGGTCTTTTTCATCGCCGTATTCCGTCGCCTTAAACCAAAGCGCGCCCTCGCGGGTTTCCATCTGGCCGCGTTCGGTCAATGCGGCCACGACTGATTGCAAAGCACCGCTTTCCGCCAACGAGCGCTCGCTAAACCATTCATCGTGCACGACATTAAACTTGACCAACTCGGCCTTGATTTCCGCCTGCAATCGCGCCAGCGCAAAGTCGTAAATTTGCCGGAATTTGACCGCGCCCAGCAAAGACTTGGCATTCGCAATCAGCGCGTCAACGTGTTTGTCCTTGTCGCCGCCTTGGGATTCGTCCGGCGGCAAATTCGCCATTAACGCTTCGCCATCACAAACAAACGCCGCGCCAAATTCGGCCGCCAACGGCGCCGCCATTTCCGTGACGTACGCACCTTTGTAGGCATTTTCCGGGAACCGCGTGGTGATCTGATGCAAATCCAAATAGCGCAGCCAAAGGCTAGTCGCCATAATGTCCATCTGGCGGCCGTAATCGTTGACGTAGTACTCGCGCTGCACGTCAAAGCCCGCTGCACTCAGAATATTGCTCAAACTGGAACCATAAGCAGCACCGCGACCATGGCCGACGTGCATCGGGCCGGTTGGGTTGGCGGACACATATTCAACCGTCAGCTTTTCGTTCGCGCCCAAATTGGTGCGGCCAAATTCAGCGCCCAAGCGCAAAACATCCCCAATCACCGCGTACATGCTTTCTGCACGCATGAAGAAGTTCAAAAAGCCGGGGCCAGCGATTTCGACTTTCGCCACGTTTGCGTTCGCGGGCAAATTCGCCACAATCGCGGCCGCCAGATCGCGCGGCTTTTGCCCCAAAAGCTTCGCTGCCGCCATCGCCGCATTACAGGCAAAATCGCCGTGCTCGCGCGATTTCGTGTTCTCAACCAAAAATTCTGGGATCGCAACATCACTGCCGTGCGCCGCAAGCAATGCGGTTAATGCTTGGCTGACCAAGTCACGAATTAACTGTTTCATCTGGGATGCTCGAAAATCGATGTGCGGAGCATAACCGCAAGGCACTAAACGCCAGCAAAAAGCGCGTGGTTAATCCGAAAAAACGCCGAATTGTTCCGACGTCACAACACGCGCAGCTGGCGTTAGCGGCTAAATCAAGTCAAGATTCGACGCTTACCGCTGACAAAACACCCCCATGGCAACTGTGAATGACCGCCACGCGACCGCGTTTGCGCCCGCCGGCGTCGGCAATGCGGCCGTCGGCTTTGATCTAATTGGACATGCGCTCGACACCAATAACAGCGACGGCACGCCGCTGGGTGACCGCGTTTTCGTGCGCTGCACCGAAGCCGCGCACGTTGAAATCACCGCAATCACCGGCTTGGACATCCCGCTACCGCGCACAGCACAGGAAAACACCGCCGGGCGCGCGGTTTTGGCGTATCAGCGCGCCTTAGGTTTGACGCACGGTTTTAGTCTGCGTATTCATAAGGGCATCCCGCTCGGCTCAGGCCTCGGCGGTTCGGCGGCAAGTGCGGTCGCGGCCGTGGTTGCGGCCAATGCGGCGTGTGGCTCGCCGCTGACCTTGGCAGAACTTTATCCGTTCGCGCTGGAGGGCGAATGCGCCGCCAGCGGTGCGAAACATGGTGACAATGTCGGCCCGCAGCTCTTGGGTGGCTTGTGTTTCACGAATGCTGAGCGCTGCATTTCCCTGCCCGTGCCCAGCGGCCTAACGGCGGTAGTGGTGCATCCAGATTTTGTCTTGGAAACCAAAATCGCGCGTGCGGCGTTGGCGGTGCCGTTTCAAATTAGCGAATTCGTCGCGCAAAGCGACAAATTGGCCGGGTTTTTGATTGCACTGTACGAGAACGATCACAGCCTGCTGCGGCAAAGTTTGGCGGATGTATTAGTGGAGCCAAAACGCGCGCCGCTGATTCCAGGCTTTTATGCCGTCAAACAAGCGGCATTGGAGGCCGGTGCAATCGGTGCCAGCATATCCGGTGCCGGGCCTAGTGTTTTCGCCTGGTTTAGTAACCGCGAGTCCGCCGCAAAGGCGCAGTTTGCGATGCAGGCGGCATTTGAAGGCACTGGTTTGACGACGACGAGCTACATTGCGCCGGTTGCTGGGCGCGGCGCACGGGTTTTGCCGGGGGAATGCGTAGAGTCGAAGACTGGCGCAGTGACCTAAGCCCTGTTTCTAGCCTCCGCTCATCGAACCGGAGGTGCAGTTTTCCCGCATC
>JBBQBR010000059.1:0-8849 GCA_038317875.1 Lysobacterales bacterium | reverse complement strand
TATCGCGATCGCGTCAATAAAAATGGGTTGCGCCAAGCAATTTTCAGGGAGGCTTGCTTGCGCCTCAGGATTGCCTTGCGAACTGTGCAGGGATGCCAGCAAGGCCGGTGCGATCGGCTGGCCGGTCACTAGGCTGCACATACCGTCGAAAATCAAAAGTTCGGCACTGACCGCGTTGCTTAAAGCGCGACCCAGCTCAACGACGTTGTTTAACGTCGACTTGACTGGCCCGGGAAGGCTGCTAAAAACATCCTTTAACCCAATATTCTCTAATGCTCGCATTTGAGTCCTGGTGGATTGCCGCACGAGTCTAACCGTTACGCCCTGTGCGAATTGCGACTGCCATCGGTGTTAAATGACTAGCGCCTAATTTTTACGATCTAAAAAGCTTTGGCAAAAGCTGGTGATAAAAGTTTGTTCCGAACGCCGATATGTGGTCGCTATTTTGCCCAAGTGTCGCGTAAATTGACCACACGATTGAACACTGGCACACCGTTTTGATGCGCGTGACGATCAGCAGTAAAATAGCCTAGGCGTTCAAATTGAAAGGTCTGTTCCGCAATAGCTTCACCCAAACTGCTCTCCAGCACCGCGTCCGTCAAAATTTCCTCAGATGCCGGGTTGATATTCGCGCGGTAGTCAATTTCTACGCCATCGCTGTTGCGGTCAGGGTCGCGTGAAAGAAATAGTCGGTCATAAAGCCTAACTTCGGCGATGATGTTTTGCTGCGCGCTGACCCAGTGAATCGTGCCTTTTACTTTCCGCTCGGCGCCGGGCATGCCGTGGCGGCTGGTTAGGTCAAGGCTCGCGTTGATCGCTATCACGTTGCCGTCTGTATTCTTCTCAATACTGTCGCATTTGACAATGCCGACCCCGCGCAAGCGTACTTCGCCACCCGGAACTAGTCGGTGGAAGCCCTTGATTGGCACTTCCATAAAATCATCTTGTTCAATGTAGATCTCTCTGGTCAGCGCAACGGCTCGTTCACCGGCATCGGCATCTTTCGGATGATTTGCAATGAGCAAGGTTTCTAAGTGGTCGTGAGCAAGATTGGTGATGCGCAACTTTAACGGCCGCAACACCGCCATACGCCGCCCTGCTGACTGATCCAACACTTCGCGCACACAGCCCTCCAAAACGGCAATGTCAATCACGCTAACTTGCTTAGATATGCCCGCACGCTCCCAAAATAGGCGTATCGCACGTGCTGGGAAGCCGCGCCGTCGGACACCCGACAGCGTTGGCATGCGCGGATCGTCCCAGCCATGCACCAAGTTTTGGCTGACCAAATCAATCAGTTTGCGTTTGCTCAATACGGTATAATTCAAATTCCCACGCGCAAATTCAATCTGCTGTGGCGTGCTGACTTCCGTCTTAAAACCCGCTTTTATCAACGGTGCATACAGCTCCGGGTGCGCGCCCAAATTAACGTTTTGGACACACCAATCGTAGAGGGGGCGGTGGTCTTCGAACTCGATCGTGCAAATGGAGTGGGTGATGCCTTCCAGCGCATCACTGATGCAGTGCGCATAGTCATACATCGGATAGATACACCATGCGTCCCCGGTATTTTGATGCGTGACTTTTCGGATGCGATAGAGTGCTGGGTCACGCAGGTTAATGTTGCCCGCGCGCATGTCAATTTTGGCGCGTAGCGTGCGCGCGCCGTCTTCGAACTCCCCGGCGCGCATGCGGCGAAATAGATCAAGGTTTTCCGCTACCGTACGGGTGCGATTCGGGCTATCGCGTCCGGGTTCGGTCAAATTGCCGCGATAATTGCGCACGTGCTCCGCACTTAAATCACAAACAAATGCTGAGCCATCTTGAATCAACTTTTCTGCGCAAAGATAGAATACTTCAAAGTAATCAGAGGCATGCCGCAGCTCAGTCCACTTGAAACCCAGCCATTCTACGTCTGCCTTGATGGCTTCGACATATTCCAAATCTTCCTTTGACGGATTGGTGTCGTCGAAGCGTAAATTGCAGGTTCCGTCAAAGTCATGCGCCAAGCCGAAGTTTAAGCAAATACTTTTCGCATGCCCTAAATGCAGATAGCCATTCGGTTCGGGTGGGAATCGCGTGGCCACCTTGCCTTCGTGCTTATGCGAGGCGAGATCACCCTGGATGATGTGGCGGATAAAATTATTGATGACGACTTCGGTTTCGCTCATTCGGGGTAAGCCTTTCAACATAGCCGCTGAGTATGCGGGCATTTGCGAGCTAATCAAACGCATGGATGCTTAACGGTACATCAAAGATAAGCCCACGGCGCACCGCGATATCATTCGCCCGTCATCTCCGCCAAGGGCGCGCGCGAATAACAAATGAAACGAACATTGAACTATTTGCCCAAAAATATCCTAAGCCTCAATTGGCAATTGCCAATTGATGGGGCCACGCTGGTGCTCGATCAAATAGTCGTTTGCACGTCGAAAATGGCCGCAGCCAAAAAAACCCTGATGCGCAGACATCGGGGAAGGATGCGGCGCCTTCAACACTAAATGGCGGCTAGAATCTACGCGTGCGCCTTTTTCTTGCGCTTGTTTACCCCAAAGCATAAAAACCGCGTGCGGGATGGATTCATTGATTAAATCGATAACTGCGTCAGTAAATTGCTCCCACCCACGTCCTTTGTGGGAATTAATCTGATTTGCTTCAACAGTCAGTACCGCATTAAGCAATAAAACGCCCTGTTGTGCCCACGCCATAAGATTTCCGCTCCGGCTGGGGGCTATTCCCAGATCCAACTTTAATTCCTGATAAATGTTTTTGAGCGAGCGCGGTACCGCGATTCCGGGCGGAACCGAAAAACTCAATCCATGCGCCTGACCCGTTCCAGGGTAGGGATCTTGACCGAGAATGACCACTTTAACCTGCGCCAACGCGGTTGCATCAAATGCGGCAAAGATCTGGTCTATCGGCGGATAGATAATCTTGCCCGCTGTCAGTTCGGCCTGAAGAAAACCGCGCAGTTTTGCCATGGATTGACCCTGAAGTACGGGTAGGAGCGGCGCTTTCCAAGCGTCGCGTAATTTGATCGCAGTGGGCATTGGGATTGGTAGTTCAGGGATAGAAAGTCAGCGATAGAAAAGGCTGCGATAAAAATCGAGAAATAAAAAAACCGGCTGCGGAATTCTCAGCCGGTTTTTTCTTTGTATCAAACTACAACATCAAAAGGCAATTACATTATTTCTTTTTAGCTACCGGCTTTTTTGCGGCAACTTTTGCTGCAGGCTTCGCAGCGGGCTTTGCGGCAACTTTTGTTGCAGGCTTCGCTGCTGGTTTTGCAACCGGCTTCGCCGCAGGTTTGGCAGCAGCCTTCGCCGCAGGTTTGGCAGCAGGCTTCGCCGCCGGTTTGGCAGCAGGCTTCGCCGCCGGTTTGGCCGCAGGCTTCGCCGCCGATTTGGCCGCAGGCTTCGCGGCTACTTTTGCTGCCGGCTTTGGAGCTGGTTTGGCCGCAGGCTTGGCAGCCGCTTTTGCTGCAGGCTTTGCCGCTGGCTTAGCAGCTGTTTTGGCTGCTGATTTCACTTCTGATGGTTTTGTTGCGCTAACTTTCATGGGCTGCTTCACCTTTTTGGGAGAGGCGCCAGAAAGGCGCCGGAGGACTGCATCACCTAACTCGGCGGGTGAGCGCACTGTCGTGACGCCCGCTGCTTCAAGAGCTGCAAACTTTGCTTCTGCTGTACCTTTTCCGCCTGCAACGATGGCGCCTGCATGACCCATCCGTTTACCCGGAGGAGCCGCAACGCCAGCGATATACGCCACCACTGGTTTGGTAACATATTCTTGGATGAACTCAGCCGCTTCTTCTTCGGCGGTGCCACCAATTTCGCCAACCATAATGATCGCTTCAGTTTGAGGATCATCTTGGAACAGCCGCAGGCAGTCAATAAAGTTCATGCCGTGTATCGGATCGCCGCCAATGCCAATACACGTACTTTGGCCTAAACCGGCTTGTGTGGTTTGAAAGACTGCTTCGTAAGTTAATGTGCCTGAGCGGGATACAATTCCAACAATGCCCGGCTTATGGATTGAGCCTGGCATGATGCCAATTTTGCATTGACCTGGTGTAATAATGCCAGGGCAGTTGGGCCCCACGAGATAGGTATTCGGATAACTTTTGAGCACGTTTTTGACGCGCATCATATCCAGTACGGGAATGCCTTCGGTAATACACACAATAACGCGAACGCCTGCATCTGCTGCTTCCAAAATAGCGTCAGCAGCAAATGGCGGCGGTACGAAAATCATAGTGGCACTTGCGCCAGTTTCTGCTACGGCATCTTGCACGGTATTAAAAACGGGCAGCCCAATGTGTTCTTTGCCACCTTTGCCAGGCGTTACGCCGCCGACAAATTTAGTACCATATTCCATTGCTTGTTCGGAATGAAACGTGCCTTGTGCGCCAGTAAACCCTTGGCAGATGACGCGCGTGTTTTTATCGATCAATACCGCCACGTTAGGCTCCCTTTCCGTTGTTAACCATGCCGTTAGCTGCAGCGACTACTTTCTCAGCCGCATCGCTTAAATCGGTTGCTGAAGTAATTTTTAGCACCGAGTTTCGCAAAAGCTCACGGCCCTTCTCGACGTTAGTCCCTTCAAGGCGCACCACGATCGGCAGCGTCAACCCCACTTCCTTCACCGCGTTAATAATGCCTTCTGCAATTAAATCGCAACGGACAATGCCGCCAAAGATATTGACCAGAATGGCTTTTACTTTCGGATTCGCCAAAATAAGTTTGAGTGCTTCAGTGACGCGCTCTGTCGTAGCACCACCGCCCACATCCAAAAAGTTCGCCGGTTCACCACCATAGAGTTTGATCACGTCCATCGTCGCCATTGCCAAGCCCGCACCGTTGACCATACATGCGATGTCGCCATCCATAGTCACATAGTTCAAATTGTGCTTGCTTGCAGCGGCTTCAA
This sequence comes from Lysobacterales bacterium, assembly GCA_038317875.1. GTDB lineage: Bacteria > Pseudomonadota > Gammaproteobacteria > Xanthomonadales > SZUA-5 > JANNYA01. Next base: position 3,923 of record JBBQBR010000059.1, on the reverse strand, counting down.
TCGGATCTTCTTGGGTTAAATCGCGCATCGCCTCCAGCTCTGGGTGGCGGAATAGCGCATTATCATCGGCATCAAGCTTGGCATCAAGAATTAAAAGGTCGCCAGCCGGATTGATCACCAGCGGGTTGATTTCAACCATGCTTAGATCAAGCTCATTAAACATCTTATAAATACCCAACATGATTTTGGTGAGTTGCCCGACTTGTTTCGAGCCCAAACCCATCGCGAAGCCGAATTTTCGGCATTCATAGGCCTGCAAGCCTTGAACAAAATCAACGTCCAGCGTGAAAATCTTTTCTGGCGTTTCATTGGCGACTTGTTCTATGTCCACGCCCCCCGACGGTGAACCCACAAAGGCAATCCCCCGCGTCTGGCGGTCGACAACAATACTGAGGTAGAGCTCTTTAGAGATATCGGTTGCTTCGGTAACCAAAACTTGATTGATTGGTAGCGCCCGGCCTGCGCTTTGATAGGTGACCATCTTCGTGCCGAGCATTTTCAGCGCTGCTTCGCGCACTGCTGCTAATGTCTTGCACAATTTTACGCCGCCAGCCTTGCCGCGCCCGCCCGCATGAATCTGCGCTTTAACGACCCACTGTTCACCGCCAAGGCTACGTGCTGCATCAACTGCACCTTCTGGTGATACTGCTACGTGCCCCATCGGCACAGGCAAACCGAACTTTACAAAAAGCTCTTTCGACTGGTACTCGTGGAAATTCATGCCTACTCCAATTAAAGATTTCTGGGTGGTGCTGCTTCCAGCAATTGCCCTATTCTGACGAATCTATTTGGCTACGCCAAGGGGGTAAATAAAAAAAAGTAATGCGCCTTACAATACAATGTAATAATGCGTAATTACACGAAGCCTGCATTTTAGCCTTATGATTGATTAGCTAGGTGGCTAGCAAGTTGTTTTGCCTTGGCAAAACATTCTGCATCTGTGTGTTTTGCCTCGGCAAAACATTCTGCATCTAAGTGTTTTGCCTTGGCAAAACATTCTGCATCTGTGTGTTTTGCCTTGGCAAGACATTAGGCATTCAAGTTTTTTGTTAAAGCAAAACATTTCAAATCGAAGTGCTTGTCCATGGGACGCATCTAACGACTGGATGTTTTTGAGCTGAAAAAATATTCGAAAGTTTCTAAAGCGAGCTTGAATCATGGACAGTAAGGGCAAATTGCAGCGTTGGAACGAGTTAATTTTGCTCAATTTGTTCCGAATATTCCAAGCTACGGTCTTTTTGGTGTTGGCGCTAGCAGGGGCAAGCTTTCTGCCACAGAACCCTAATGTGCCAATCCGAATCGCCGCAATTATCTATTTAATTGGTGCGATATTGCTTTGGTTTTCGGCTAGGCGTAGCGATGAAAAAATCACCGGTCAGGTCTTGATCGGTGCGGCGCTGGATTTAGGAATTGCGGCGGTTGCGCTGCACTTTTTTGGTGGCCCGGCCAGCGGCGCTGGCGCTTTGATGCTAATTACCGTTGCGATTACCGCTTTGCTTTTGACACCAAGGCTGGCCGCTTTTGTTGCGGCAATGGCGGCATTGGTCGCAGTGGGTGAAGCAGCCTATAGCGTCTGGATACTGGGTGATGAGTCCCGTAATTGGGCGCAAAGCGGCGGTTACGGGTTGAGCTTCTTTATTATTACCGGATTGATCTATTGGTTAGGTATTCGCACCCAAGAAAGCCGTGCCTTAGCCGAGCAGCGCGGCCAAGATTTGCTCAGCCTTGCAGAAGTTAATGAGCTAATCATTCAGCGCATGCGTACGGGTGTGCTGGTGGTGGATTTGATGGGTGAAGTTGAGCGCTATAACGAATCAGCTTGGTATCTATTAGGCATGCCAAGTCCGCGCGAGCGTAATTTAAGCCGATTTGCGCGGCCGTTACAGGTGCGTATGCGGGAATGGCTGATTGCCGGGCGCCACGATCCTGCGCCGTTGACTGTGACCAAAGGTGTGCCACCGGTTATTCCGCGCATGGCCAAAATTGGTGCCAACTTGGATACCCGTGTGCTTATATTTTTAGAGGATGAAACCCAGCTTTCGCGCCGCGCTGAAGAGCTAACATTGACCTCGCTTGGGCGGCTTTCGGCCAGTATTGCGCATGAAATCCGCAATCCGCTTGGCGCGATTGGAAATGCTGCGCAGCTACTTCAAGAAAGCGCTGACATACCGGAGTTGGATCGTCAGTTAGTAGGCATTATCTATGGCCAATGCAAACGCATGAACGGCATTGTCGAAAACGTTTTACAACTATCCCGACGCGAACGCTCGCGCCCGGAAGATGTGAATTTGAGTGAATGGATAGAAGAATTTTTACGCGAGTTCAAACAAAGCCTTGCGGCGGGGCAAGATTTTATTCGCGTCAGAATTGAAAAGCCAAACCTGCGTGCTTTGGTAGACCCGTCGCAATTGACGCAAGCCTGCTGGAATTTGGTGCGTAATGCGATCGCTTATGGGCGGCAGCCCGACGCGGTTCCAGAGGTCATTATTCGGATTCGCCAGCTCGTCGACCAACCGGGTGCGATAATTGAGATTATTGATCGTGGTCCCGGTATCCCAGAAAAATTGCGAAGTTCTCTATTCCAGCCATTTTTTACCACTCGTGCTGACGGCACAGGTTTAGGTTTGTATATTAGTAAAGAGTTGCTTGAGGCGAATCAGGCAAGTATTGAGTATGTGCCCGTGCCTGCTGGCGGCTCTTGTTTTCGCATTCAATTGACGGCACCTGTGCCGCAGAGCGGTGTCTAAATAGTTTTGAACCAAACCGCTTCGCGGTGGCAGGCCAGCCGAAAGTTTGCGTTTTTTAGTTTCACCGATTGCGCAAATACCTGATTGGGTAAACCCTTGTTTCGCGGGGAATTTTCCCCGTATTTTAAGGAGATTGTCGTGACCCCGCTTCGTCGTTCCATGATTGATGCCATGATTTTGCGTGGCTTTGCGCTTCGTGCTCAGGAAAGTGATATCGACGCCACTGGATTTGCTGGCTGACACTGGCGCAGTTTGCAACGCCACGGGCGCCTAGCCTTTGAGCCCATGACGGCTAACGTGAATTCGTCGTAAGTCGCTTGGAAAGCGCGTTTAAGTCGAATATGACAGCAGAGCACCGGCAACAGCCAGCTTCAAACGTGCACGCCAAAGCGCGCGTGGCGGCGGTGCTTGCGGCAAAACCCAACACAGCGGTACCAATGTAAATCGCCGGTCACGGGGTCAAAATAGACTGGTAAATGGGGTCAAAATAGACTGGCGTTGACACGGCAAAACTTATCCATCGCACAAGCCAAAGCGTGGCGCGCGATTGTCGCGTGTCGCACCGCCGATTAGCCTAGAATCCTCACTTGGACAGGCCCGACAGTACTTTTTTCTGGTCGTATAGCGACGCGTGACGAGGCGGCATAGCCAGTCTCTGCAAGGAGGAACACGACGCTAGACGCACCGCAATCTCCAACAATTGTTTGGTGTGTTTGGCCGCGGAAAAGGATCGGCTGAAGGTGCGCGATCAGGGGCAACGGGGGCGCGGCGGCGAAGGTCAAACGCAACTAAAAATTCTAGGAAGACCACGCGGCATTTGGCGGTATCGCGCTACCATTGGTTTTTGGGCCGAGTGTCGGCTGAATTCGTTGGGCCGCAGGGGAGAGAAATGTTAGGACTCTTGGATTTTGTCGTTGGTATCTTTGATTTAGTGGTTTATTGGCGAGTGGGTTTAGGCGTTGCGCTCACAGGCTTGGCGTGTTTCCTGCTTGTTTTAGTGATTCCCCATTACCCCACCCAATTGATCATCTGTGTCCCAGTTGGACTTATGGGTGTGTTTTTTTCCTTCCGTTGGCAACACCGCTCGGAATAGGAAATTATGCGTTCCAGCTGGCTGGCAGCTAGCTCCAAACCGCAGGCGATCAAGCCGAAACCCAAACTCCCAAAGTGGCGTGC
>JBBQBR010000058.1:0-8854 GCA_038317875.1 Lysobacterales bacterium | reverse complement strand
GCCAGTCGTACTTTGGGCGCTGATGAATCGAAAGTTCATCGACAACTTGATACAACTGGATCACATTCAGTCGTACGAAGAAGCCGAAGAAACGAGTGCGCCAGGCAAAAATGAGGCGGCGCCGTGAGTGTCGAAAATGTCGAGAGTATTGAGAAGCCACGTGCAAATGACCCTGAAAATCCGCTAACAGCCGCGTCCGAACAAAACACGGCGGCGATGGTAATGAAGTCGGTTTTAGCTCAAGTGCAAGATTTTGCCCCGCAAAATTCGGAGCCGCGAAACCTGGAACCGAAAGATTTGGAACCGAAAAATCTGGAACCGAAAGATTTGGAGCCGAAAAATCTGGAACTGAAAAATCTGGAACCGAAAGATTTGGAGCTAGTGCCGCTAGAGTCTGAGCTTCCCCGCGCCCAGGCACAACCAGCAGTCGCGGTACCATTAGTGGTAACTTTATCTGCCCTTGACCCGGCGGTTGCTGAAGAAATTGTCGTCGAATTACTGCTCAAAAAAGGCCGCTTGAAAGAAAGCGATCTGGTTCGCGCCAAACGTCTATTTGAAGAAGGCAACGAAGCCAGTTTGACCGCGCTTCTAGCGCGTCTTGGCTTGGCAAGCGAGCGCGATGTGGCCGAGGCAACCGGCGAGGTGCTCGGCATTCCATTGATGGCCATGAAAGATGCGCCCGAAATGCCGCCCGCTGACGTCAACCTTTCGATGCGATTTTTGAAAGCGCATCATGTTTGCCCGGTGGCCGTGTCTGAGCATGAAATTCAAGTCATCGTTGCCGACCCACTGGATCGTTTTGCGGTCGATGCGGTTTCGATGGCGACTGGCAAGCCAGTTTCGGCGCGGATCGGCCTGCGTTCGGAAATTGATGATTTGATTGAGCGCTACTATGGTCAGGGTCGTTCGGCGATGGGTACGATTGTCGAAAATCTCGATGAAGCGGCGCGTGGGGAAGATGATGTCGAGCACCTGCGCGATTTAGCTTCGGAAGCGCCGGTTATTCGGCTGGTGAATTTGTTGATGCAGCGCGCAGTGGAATCACGCGCTTCAGATATCCATATTGAGCCCTTCGAAAATCGCCTCAAAGTGCGCTATCGCATTGATGGCGTTTTGCACGAAGTTGAGTCACCGCCTAGCTCCTCGACCGCTGCCGTTATTTCGCGTGTCAAGATTATGGCGAAGCTCAATATTGCCGAGCGCCGTTTGCCGCAAGATGGGCGCATCATGCTCCAAGTGCAGGGCAAGTCGCTGGATTTACGGGTTTCAACGGTGCCGACGAGTTTCGGTGAATCCGTCGTGATGCGGATCTTGGATCGTGAAGCGCTGGTATTAGATTTCCATAGCCTAGGCTTCACCGATGATTTTCTGCCGGGCTTTTTGAAAGTCTTAAATCAACCACACGGAATCATGCTGGTCACCGGCCCAACGGGTTCGGGCAAAACCACCACGCTCTACACCGCGTTGCAAAAAATTAATCAGCCTGACGTCAAGATCATCACCGTTGAAGATCCGGTTGAATATCAGCTGGAAGGCGTCAATCAAATTCAGGTCAAACCGCAAATTGGGCTCGATTTTGCCAGCGCGCTACGCTCGATCGTGCGGCAAGATCCGGACATCATCATGATTGGCGAAATGCGTGACTTGGACACCGCGAAAATCGCGATTCAGTCCGCGCTGACCGGGCACTTAGTGCTTTCTACCTTGCATACAAACTCCGCTGCGGGCGCGGTTACGCGGCTGCTTGATATGGGCGTCGATGATTATTTGATGTGCTCGACGGTCAATGGCGTACTGGCGCAGCGCTTGGTGCGCAAACTTGACAGCAGTAGTAGCGAAAAATATTTCGCGCTGCCAGAAGTCGTGGAAGAACATAAATTGCGCCGTTTCAGCGACGCGAAAGAAATCGAGCTGTATCGCCCCGTGCCGAATGCCAACACGCTTTCTGGCTATGCCGGGCGCACCACGATTATGGAGTTTTTGGTAATGAATGATCCGATTCGCCGCTTGATCATGCAGCGTTCTGGCATGGGCGATATTGAAAAACTGGCGCAAGAATACGGGATGCGCACCATGTATGAAGATGGTTTGATGAAGTCCTTGCGCGGCGTGACGACCTTGGAAGAAGTGCTGCGCGTTGTGCAGGAGGGGTAAATATGAAAAATCTAGGCTTAAAAAAACGCAGCAGTGTCAAAGCTTCAATCAAAAAGCCTGTTAGTAACGCGGATATCCTTACGCAAATATTGGCGGTACCTTTTGATGAAAAATTTGCGGCTGAGATGCGCGCGCTGCAGGGCGATGAACTCAAACCCAACGTTTTAGATGTGTTTGTTTAAATGACGAATTTCCGCTACCGAGCCATTGCGCCTACCGGCGAAATTCTTCAGGGTGTGATGGAAGCCGCCACCAAAGATGAAGTGATTGCCAAGCTGCAAGAGCAAGGCAATGTGCCGATTGAGGCGCAACCTGCCGATAAATCTAGCGCATCCATTGTCGGGCTGTTAGGCACCTCATCGGGTGTTAGTGCCGATCAAATTGGCACCTTCACCGAGCAACTCGCAAATCTACTTGGCGCCGGTTTGCCGCTGGATCGTGCCCTACAAATTCTGCTCGATTTAGCTGAAAACGACAAAATGAAGCGGCTGGTAGCGCGTATTCGCGACAGCGTACGCGGGGGTTCGAGTTTGAGCGTCGCGCTGGAAAATCAGGGCGGGGCGTTTACCAAGCTCTACATCAATATGGTGCGTGCCGGTGAAATGGGTGGCACGTTAGACAAGACTTTGCGGCAATTGGCGGAATATTTAAAGCGCAGCAAGGAGTTAAAGTCTAGTGTGGTTTCCGCGCTGATTTACCCAATACTGCTGTTGATGATGGCGGGCGGTTCGCTGATTTTTATGCTGACCTATGTCGTGCCAAAGCTGCAGCCGATATTTGATCAGCTAGGCGGGGAGCTGCCGCTGTTGACGAAAATGGTGTTGGCGCTGGCGGCAACATTGCGCTATGGCTGGTGGGTAATCATCGCCGCCGCAATTGCAACCGTGCTGTATTTCCGCAAACAAATGAGCGAACCCGCCACGCGCCGTATTTGGGATGCGCGGTTGCTTAAAGTGTTTGGCGTGGGTGATTTGCTTTGCAAAATGGACACCGCGCGGCTAGTACGCACCGGCGGAACTTTGCTTAAGAACGGCGTTCCACTGCTTTCGACGTTGACGATTGCAAAAAACGTGCTGACTAACACGGTGTTGCAAGATGCCGTGGAAACCGCCAGTAAAGATGTCAAAACCGGCGGCGGTTTAGCTCCGGCTTTAGCGCAAACAAAATTATTTCCGAAACTAGCCATTCAAATGGTAACGGTCGGTGAAGAAACCGGGCAATTGGACGATATGCTATTAAAAGTAGCGGACGTTTATGACTATGAGGTTAAAACAACGGTTGATCGCTTGCTCGCAATTTTTGTACCCGCGCTAACGCTATTTTTAGCCGGATTTATCGCGATTATCGTCAGCAGCATGATTATGGCAATTATGAGTATCAACAACTTAGTGGGGTAATTATGAAGAAAAATATTAATAGTGCGAAAAGCGCACAAGCGGGTTTTAGTTTAATCGAAATATTATTGGTCGTCGGCATAATTGCATTTTTGGCAACTATGGTAGCCACAAATGTCATCGGGCAGGGCGAAAACGCGAAAGTAACCAATGCTAAGACTGGCGTGCGCAGCATTGCTGCAAAAGCCTCGAGCTACTACCTGGACACCGGCGCAGCACCCGGCAGCATTGATGATTTATTGACTAAGCCAGGCAACGCCGCAAATTGGAAAGGCCCGTATATTACCGAGCAACAAAGCAAAGACCCGTGGGGTACGCCGTATGTGCTGAAATCACCTGGCGAACATACGGAAATGGATGTCATGTCCTATGGTTCGGATAAACAAGCTGGTGGCGCTGATCGTGCGGCGGATATTGGTAATTGGCAATAGTTAGAAAAAACAACTAAACATATTTTAATCTCATGGACAAATTAACTACTGTAAATGGTAAAACGCTAAACAGGTGTTTTATTGCAGGTTGTTTTTTTAAATTGGGATTTTTATGAAAGCAAATCCGCAGCGGGTTTTAAGCGTAATTAAGATTGTGGCCATTATTGGAATCGCAGGAGTTTTTTTTGGCTTTGCTGCGATCCAGGTCGTATCTGAACCAGAGGCCACTAAAGTGTCATTTGATCGATCGGCCATTGGATCAATTACCACGAAAGCATCTTCATTTTTTTCAGATGTCGGTCGCATGCCGGAATCAATAGATGATCTGCTTGCTAACGCACGACAGCTAAACGGATGGAAAGGGCCGTATTTAAGCGAATTCCAAGCCAAAAATCCTTGGGGGCTTCGTTACATCATTCGCTATCCAGGTAAGCACAGCGAAATTGATGTTATTTCCTTAGGCGCTGATGGCCTCGAAGGCGGCACTGGCTACAACGCGGATATTGGGAAGTGGCAGTGAAAGCCCCTCATCCCAACCTTCTCCCCGTACAAACTTTTTCGCGGCTCAAAAAATTTGGGCGGGGAGAAGGAGCGGGTCGACGCGCGTCAATCTCCTCAGCTCGGCGCGTAAAGGGCTTCACGCTAATCGAAATCCTGGTCGTAATTGCGATAATGGCGGCGTTGGCGGTGCTTGTGGCGGTGCAGGTGGTGGGCAAGCTTGAGAACGTTAAAGTTGCGACCGCTGGCAAAGACATTATGGCGGCGCTGCGTTACACGCGTGGGCAGGCACTGGTAACGGGTGAGCCGCAATCTTTGGTGATTAACGTTGAAAATGGCACTTATGTTGCAGCTAACAAGCCTGAAGTTATTCTGCCGAAAGAGCTCAAGGCCGAGATCTATACGGGCGAGGTATTAAATGAAAAGACCGGTGCGATTCGGTTTTTTCCGGATGGCGGCTCCACTGGCGGCAAAATTATGGTGAGTGCAGGCGGGCGCAAGTGGACGGTGCGGGTTGGTTGGTTGACTGGCGATATTGATTTTCTCGATTCCGCCAAACCACGTGCGAGTATTCCTCGATGAGGCCAAATTACGGTTTATTAAAGCGTGCACGCGGCTTCACCTTGATCGAAGTGGTGCTAGCGCTCAGTGTCTTTGCGCTGGGATTCGGTTTGATTTTAGAAACCCTAGGCGGTGCCAGCCGCAATGTCCGCGTTGCGGGCGATATTGGCAAAGTCGCACTTTATGCGCAAAATCAGCTGGATTTGGTTGGTGTCGATACGCCGCTTAAAAAAGGTATTACGAGCGGTAAGTTTGATGACGTTTACAGCTATCAAATGACAGTTACGCCAGAAACACCGGAAGATTCAACGGTGCCGGAATCGGGGCCGGTAAAATTATTTCGAGTTGACTTGGAGGTGAGTTGGGGCAGGGGTGCGAACCTGCGTACGGAACGCTTTTCCACGTTGCGTTCGATGCAAGTGCGAGCAGGGCAAGCATTCTGATGGGCGTTCCAGTCAAATCGTTAGTTGTCGGACGGGGGCGTGGAAGTACCAGCCGAAGTGCCGCAGGCTTCACGCTCATTGAGCTTTTGCTGGCAACGGCTTTGGTCGCATTTATTATGTTGATGGCTTATTCCGGGCTGGAAGCCAGCATCAAAATGGCGGATTCGGGCGATGCATTTATCGAGCGCTCATCGAGAGTTCGCACCACCCACGAATTTTTGCGGCGTCAGCTTTCCCGAATGCTGCCGTTGATGATTAGCCAAGACAATGGCCGCAATGTTAGTTTTGAAGGCGAACAGAATCGTGTGCGCTGGGTCGGATCAATGCCGGGCTATCTTGGGCGCGGCGGCCCGTATGTACAAGAGTTGGAACTTGCGCCGAATGTTTTGAACTACCGGTATGCTTCGCTCAACGGCTATAAAGATGGCGATTTGGACGCAGAGGAGCCGGTCGCGCTATTGGAAGGCGTTGCGGGCGGCAAGTTTAGCTTTCGTACCGTCGATAACACCGGCAAAATGACCGGCTGGGAATCACGTTGGGCGAAAGATCAAACCGCACCCATCCCGCTGATGCTCAAACTCAGTTTGCAGATGAAGCCAGAGGCGCGCATGGAAGTACCTGAGCTATTGATCGCTGTGGTGGTCGATATGAATGTAGGTCGGCCGACCCCATCGTTTGCGCAGGGGATTCCCCGATGAACGTTCCCGCGATAAAACTCCAGTCAATAAGAAAGGCGCCAAAAATTAAGCAGGCACGCGCGCGCGGCATCGTGTTGTTGATGGTGCTCTGGGTGATCGTACTGTTGACGGTTTTAGTTTCCAGTTACGTGCAATCGGCCAGCACTGAAGGTCAACAAGCGCGTTTTATGCTTAATACCACGCAGGCTCGATACGCCGCAGAAGCGGGCATGCATCGAGCGATATTTGAGCTTTCTAACCCACCCACCGAACTGCGTTGGAAAGGCGATGGCAGGCCCGACGAGATGGGTTTTGATGGTGCCAACGTGACGATCAAAATCGTTGATGAAACGGGCAAGATCGATATCAACTTGAGTGGTCAGGAATTACTTGCCGCCATGTTTGAGCGCGCTGGTGTAGAACCGCTGAATGCCAAAAAATTGGCGGGTGCTGTAGTCGATTGGCGTGATCCCGACGAATTAGTCAGCATTAATGGTGCAGAAAAGGGTGAATACATCAGCGCTGGCCGAAAAACCGGGCCACGCAATCAATATTTTGTGACCGTAAGTGAACTGCAGCAGGTCTTAGGTATGGACTACGATTTGTTTCAGCGTATCGAACCTACGGTAACAATCACTTCGAATGGCACTTCATCGCCGAATTTATCGTATGCACAGTTAGATGCATTGGGCGCTACGCTTTCGCAAATGGGGCAAAATTTGAGCCAGGAGCAGCTGCAAGCGCTTATTACTATGCGCGGGTTAAGCAAACCGGGTATGCCGGTTGTCGGTCCCGGCGGCGTCATCATTGCGCCTGCAGTAGGCGGCGGCGCGGGTGGAAATTACACCATTACGGTGCTCGCGGCCTTACCCAGTGGCGCCAAAGCCACGCTTGAGGCTACTGTGCAGCTTAGTTATGGCACCGTAGGTGATCGCCCATACCGAACATCGCGGTGGCGTGAGGGCCACTCTAACTAGGTATGTCTAACTAGGCGTGCGACCAAATTTTGGTTAGCATGCCCGGCTTTGTGTCGGCTAGGTTTTGACAGCACTTTGACGTCATTGAACTTTTCAGCCAATTTAAGCTCTGCCCAGCATGATTTGTTCCTCCTCTAATATGTGTTTTGCCGTTGCAAAACATCTACTCTCAAGCCTTTTGCCCAACAAAAATAGTGTGCGTATAAACAATGTCTAATGTCCTGCAACAGCTGGCAAGAAGCGTAAAAAGCTTCGCTGCACGCAGTCAAATAGGCGCGTTTTTTTCCTGGTGGAAAGACGAGCTTTTAGGCTGCTTGCCTAAAGCATTGAGCGAGCGTTTGAGCTCAGCGCCTGCAAAAATTGTGCTGGGGCAGGGGATTGACGGGGTTTGGCACGCCGCGCGCGTACGCGGTTCGAAGCGGGAAGCCGAACGCAATTTAGATTTGAGCGACGTAGCCAGTGTTCGACGTGCGCTGGGTTTTCTTGAAGCCCTGAACGACCAGCCGGCAGAAATCAAGGTGCTTGCGCTTAGCGCCGATAAAGTTTTACGTAAACGCTTGAGCTTGCCGCTAGCTGCAGAAGAAAACTTGCGCCAAGTATTAAGTTTTGAGATGGACCGTCAGACGCCATTTAAGGCGGATCAAGTTTATTTTGACTGGCGAATTATTAAGCGCGATACCGCGCAACGCAGTTTGCTGGTTGATTTGCTAGCAACCCCCAAAAGCACATTGGATGCGGCGCTCGCTTTGTTGGCGCTGGCGCAAATTGTGGTTGATGTTGTGGACACTGCGACTGGGCGCGGTGCGCTGCAATTTGAACACACCCAAGGCTTCAATCTTTTGCCCGTGGAAAAGCGCGGTGCAAGCGGTGATCCGCAGGCGCGCATACGTTGGATTTTGGCAGCGAGCTTAGTCGCGCTGATTGGTATGGCGATGATGCAATCGTTGAGCGCACGCCAGCAGGCGCTAGTATCACTGCAAGATAAAACCGCCGAAATGCAAAAAGCGGCATTAGAAACGGCGACGTTGGCGAAAAAATTGCGCGAGGAGATTACCGGCGCAAATTTCCTGTCCGAGCGTAAGCAAAAGCGTTCAGAAACGGTCAAAGTGCTGCTTGAGTTAACGCAGCTTATTCCTGATAACACTTGGCTGGAGCGTGTCTCGTTCGTCGGTGAAGCCGTGCAGCTGCAGGGGCAATCCACGTCAGCGTCTGATCTCATCGCGCTATTACAAAAAGGGATTTATGTGGGCAACCCACAGATTCAGGGCGTAATTCAGCCAGATGCGGGCACTGGCAAAGAACGTTTTAGTCTGCAGCTGGATATTCGCGAAGAAGCGCCACTCAAAGCTGCAGCATCACCCGCCGCACCGACCGCTGCACCTGCAGCGTCGGTAAAAACTCAAGCGATGCGATAACTCATGGCGCTTACATTATTGCCACCGAAGGGTCAGGGCCAAGTAATGGCGGTTGGTTTGTTGATTGTTACGCTCGGACTTGTTTATTTCTTGTGCCTGCACTGGTTTGTGCGCGGGCATCTGGAAGTTGCAAGCCAAATGAATGAGCTACAAGAATCTGAATTGCGCTTTCGGCAAGAAGTCAGCAAACGCCCTGCTTTAGAAACGCGCTTGAAGGAAGTCGAAGATTTTAAGGCACGCAATACCTATTTTTTGCCTGACGAAACCTTTGATTTAGGGGCTGCTTCGTTGAGTACCAAGCTTA
>JBBQBR010000057.1:0-8929 GCA_038317875.1 Lysobacterales bacterium | reverse complement strand
CAGGTCAATCAGCAGCGTGGGTTGACCGCTGGCGGCGGAAATTGCGGCCAAGTTACAGGTGATGGTGCTTTTACCAACACCACCTTTTTGGTTGAATACAACTCGAATCATGGGTTAACTCCGTAAAGCGGCAAGGATTTGAATGCCGTGTCGCCTGATCGGCGCGACTTGAATACCGTGTCGCCTGATCGGCGCGACTTGAAGGCCGTGTCGCCTGATCGGCGAGACTTGAATGCCGTGTCGCCTGATCGGCGAGACTTGAATACCGTGTCGCCTGATCGGCGAGACTTGAATACCGTGTCGCCTGATCGGCGCGACTTGGCGATCACTGCTCTTCAACCGTATTTTCCAGGTTTGGTAAGCCGCTGGTCAGCAGCCAGCGTTTTGATTTTGGCTCGAAACGCCACGTTTGTGCGTCTAAAATCGTGCGTGGCGTTTGTGTGTGCTTGTTTACCAACTCAATCGTCACTTGCTGACGTGCCGTGCCTGTCTCATCAACGATTGCCGCCGTTTGTTTGCGATAGCCGACTACTGTTAATTGCGCAAAACGCTCAATATCGAATTTGCTAATCGGTTGCAATGCAACACTCTCTGGGTCTAAAAATGCGCTCGCATCAGTCATATTCCCCCAGCGGATGGCACCTTCATAGCCACGCAGAGTTGCGTCTAACTCATCTGCTTTGCTACGAACGCCACCCGCACAGCCAAACAGCGCCATAATCATTAGCATCAATGTCAATCTTAGGTACACCCTAGATTGAGATAAGTCGCGCTTACGAAAGAAATTAGCCATCTCTAACCTCACTTTGGCTTGGCGCCAGGGGCGTACAGGCTAACGGAAAGTTGTAAAGCAAGAAAGCGCCGGACGATGCTGTTAGCGCACGTTTGTATTGCCTCGTCATTGCGAGGAGCGCAGCGACGTGGCAATCCATTTTAAAAACTTGCGGCGAGCTTAAAAAGCAAAATGGATTGCTTCGCTGCGCTCGCCATGACCAGGTCAGACCTGCCCAATCGGGTCTGTCTTGCCCAAATTAGTAACACGTAGCAATCGGGTCCAAATCGGCACGGTAAGCGCTGGTACGAAGATCCATCAGCCGCAGCAGCATCGGGAACATGGCGTCATGCGAGGTAGGCGCTAAACGCTTTTGCGCCAAACACCTGGAATCGACGCCGCGCGCGCTGGCGAATTCATTTGAGAGCCAAAAAAACATGGGCACTTCGGTTTGCTCCTTGGGCGCGATTGAGTAAGGTGCGCCGTGCAGAAAAAAGCCGTGCTCGCCAGTAGATTCACCATGATCGGAAACGAAAAACAACGCGGTTTGCAAAAAAGCTGCGTTGTGCAAACGCTTGATCATTTCTGCAAGCACGAAATCAGAGTACAAAATCGTATTGTTATAGCTATTTTTCAACTCGGTTTCCGAGCATTGATGCAACTCGACGCTTTTGCAAACCGGGGTGAAGCGCGCGAAGCGCTCTGGATAGCGCTGAAAGTACGCGGGTCCATGGCTACCAAGCATGTGCAGCACCAACACCGAGTCGCCTTTGATCGCTGCAATCTGCTGGTCCAGCTCCGACAATAAAATTTCGTCATGGCAGCCATCGCTGACGCAAAGGCCCTCATCGGTTCGATGTGCAACGCTAATCTCAGTCGCTCGGCGTGCAACATTTTTGCTGCCGGTATTGTTATCGATCCAAGTAACGGCAAAACCCGCACGCTGATAGATGTCCAACAAATTTTCCTGGCTGTTTGCCTGTGTTTCGTCGTAGTTTTTACGCCCTAAATTGGAAAACATACAGGGCACAGACGTTGCAGTATTAGTGCCGCAAGAATTGGTGTGGGCAAAGAGCGTAATTGGCAATTGTGCCAATTCGGGCGTGGTATCTGGCGCGTTTGGGTCAGCGATCCGGCTGAGCAGTCCAAAACTTGAAGCACGAGCAGATTCGCCGACCACAATAACCAAGAGCGTGGGTTTTGACGTTGCGACAGGATTTTGCAAGTCTGGCGTTTGCAAATCTAAGCTTTGCATCCAGCTCGGGCCGCGCTTTACATCCGCCGCAATCGGCTGCATGACCGTTGGCAACGTTTTACCCGCTTTTTTAAGGTAGGTGCGCGTCGCATTGATAACGTTTAGCGGGTTGAGCAAATCGCGCAGTTCAGCATGATTACGCGCCAAAGATGCCAGCGGCTGGAATTTCAGCGCAATCACGCCGCCCACCAGTAATGCGCAAACCACAATCATTGCGATGCGACGCTTCGCGGCCTGCGCAAAAGGACGTTTGATAATTTCCACGCCGAACCAAAGCAATAGCGCCGGAACTAACGCGATTTTTAATGCGGGCCAAAGCATTCCGAGGGAAAGCCATTCCGCACTTTCGCGCGCATCCGATTCGAACGCACTTTGCAGCGCATGGCGGTCAATAATTGCGCCGTAGTTGTCCATGAAATAAGACGCACCGGCAGCAATGACGAGCAATACCGTCAAAACAGGCTTTAGCGCAATGCGCGGCGTAAATAGCGCCAAAATGAGGCTCAAAAGCGCCAGCAAAATAGCTGCAACAGCGACGTATGTCAGCCAATTTTGCGCCGAAATAGCGCCGAGCCCGATGCCCAACCGTTGCCAAAAAGCGTTATTTGCGAATATTAGAAAAAACGCGATCGCGGTAACGATAAGCGTTTCACTGGACAAAGCAATGCGATGTAATTTCATTACGAAAGCCTAGCGGCAATACCGCAAATTCGGGTTAATTACCGGCAATGTGACAGCATTACCGGTATTTTTAGGGTGAACCCGCGTGTTCTGGCTTTATTCGTAATCGAGAAAGCTGCGCAACTGTTCAGATCTGGACGGATGGCGCAACTTTCGCAGCGCTTTGGCTTCAATTTGGCGGATACGTTCACGGGTCACGTCAAACTGCTTACCGACTTCTTCCAAGGTGTGGTCGGTAGTCAAATCAATACCAAAGCGCATACGCAAAACTTTCGCTTCGCGTGGCGTCAGGCCAGCGAGCACATCACGCACGGTTTCGGTCAGACCAATTTCGGTGGCGGCGTCCGATGGGCTAACAATTGAGTGGTCTTCAATGAAATCGCCCAAATGGCTGTCTTCGTCATCGCCAATCGGCGTTTCCATGGAAATCGGCTCTTTCGCAATTTTCAAAACCTTGCGAATTTTGTCTTCCGGCATTTCCATTTTTACGGCTAGCTCTTCTGGGGTAGGCTCGCGCCCCATTTCCTGCAGCATTTGCCGACTGATGCGGTTGAGCTTGTTGATCGTTTCGATCATATGCACGGGAATACGAATCGTGCGCGCCTGATCCGCAATGGAGCGCGTGATTGCTTGGCGTATCCACCAAGTCGCATAGGTCGAGAACTTGTAACCACGGCGATATTCAAACTTATCAACCGCCTTCATCAAGCCGATATTGCCTTCTTGAATTAGATCCAAAAACTGCAGCCCGCGATTGGTGTATTTTTTCGCAATCGAAATCACCAGACGTAGGTTGGCTTCAACCATTTCCTTCTTGGCTTTGCGCGCTTTAGCTTCACCAATGCTGACTGAGCGGCTGATTTCTTTGATTTCACCGGTGCTCAAATAAAGCGCACGCTCAAGCGAAGCGCGCTGCGCTTGTTCGACTAATACTTGATCACGAACCAGCTTCAAACCCGCCAAATAGCGCGGCTTTTTAGCGATTTCATCGTCGAGCCAGTCCATATTCGCTTCGTTGCCGACGAAGCTTTTAACAAACTGCGCGCGCGGCATCTTGCCGCGATTGACGCATAGTTCGCTGATGGTGCGCTCGTGGCCGCGGATGCTGCCCACAACTTCGCGCAATTTGACGGTAAAACTATCAATCATGATTACCGGCAGCTTCAAACGCATGAAGTCTGTGCTCATTTGCTGGCGGATCGCGTCGGAGGCCTCAGTGCCAGAACCAGAAACGGCAACGATATCTTGGAAGGCTTGATACTGTGCTCGCAGCTCATTCATTCGCCGCTTCACTTCTTCCGGATCCGGCCCTAAATTGCCCGGCGCATCTTCCTCACCTTCACCTTCTTCGCCCTCAGCGCCTTCTTTGACTTCTATTTCTTTGGCCTCAACGATAACGCCATCGTCATCTTCGCTTTCTAGAATTTCTTCAACCAATTCTACGGCGGGCTCTTCAACGTCAATAAAACCGGTCAATACTTCCGACAAACGGCGCTTACCATCCAAATGCTGGTCGTACTCTTGCAAAAGAATTTGCACCGACCAAGGGAAAGAGCTGAGCGCGGTTTGCACCTGCACCAAGCCTTCTTCAATGCGCTTGGCGATGACGATTTCGCCTTCGCGGGTCAGCAGTTCAACTGTGCCCATTTCACGCATATACATGCGCACTGGATCCGTTGTGCGGCCAACCTCGGTTTCAACGGCTTGCAGGGCTTGTACGGCTTCTTCTGCCTCTTGGTCATCTGCCTGTGGCGCGGGGGTTTCCTGCACAATCATCGCTTCGGCATCAGGCGCACGCTCATGCACTTGAATGCCCATGTCGTTGATCATGCCGATGATTTCTTCGATTTGATCCGAGTCTACGGTCACGTCATCCGGCAGATGATCGTTCACTTCCGCATAGGTCAAAAAACCTTGCTCACGTCCCTTGGCAATCAGCAGCTTCAAATCAGCGCGTGGCTCGATTGCGATCGGGTTAGGCATAAGTAGCGACATTGCCGCCGCAGCGGCAGAAAGCTTTTGAGACTGATTCGGTTTGGCCACAGCGCGCTCATTGTTCGAGTTTCGAGGGCGCGGATTATACCAGAACAGCCGGGCTTTATATCCTATCGTTTATCACAACGCAAGCCTTGTATCTGAATTGTGCACGCTTTGCCGATGATGCAACGTCAAGGGTACCAGTCTGGAGGTCATCATTTCACAGCCCCACCCAAGATCAAAAAAATGCGGCGTCGCAACATAGCCAGCATTAGACGCGCAGCCGCGTAAGCGTTACATTCCAGGCGCTTACAGTCAGCGCCGTACTGCTGGCTCCTATTTTAACCAACATTACAACTTCATCAGGAGGCACGCGTGAGCGGAGTCATCGATAAATCTGCGGATTTCAGACCGCCGCCGCCGGGCGAGTTTCTCGGACACCCCAAAGCACTATGGAATCTGTTTGGTGCTGAATTCTGGGAACGTTTTATGTACTACGGCATGCGTGCGATGCTGGCAGTGCATGTCGCAGCCGCTTTTTTCGCGCATTTAGGCCCAGGCGCTGACGCCCAAGCCAGTGTTACCTATGGTGGCTTTACCTCGCTGGTGTATATGACCGGCATTGCAGGCGGTTTCGTTGCTGACCGAATTCTGGGCTATCAACGCTCAATCATGCTCGGTGGCGTTTTAATGGCGATCGGCAGTTTTATGTTGATGACGCCGGATCTGACGACCTTTTTAATGGGCTTGGCGATTTTAGTGGTGGGAAATGGTCTGTTTAAGCCCAACATTTCGACGATGGTCGGCAAGTTATACGCACCGGGCGATGCGCGACGTGATTCCGGGTTCACCATCTTCTATATGGGCATTAATGCCGGTGCGCTGATTGCGCCGTTAATCTGTTCGGCTTGGATCGGCGCCACTTATGGTTATCGCTGGGGCTTTTTCTCAGCCGGTATCGGCATGATTCTTGGCCTGATGGTATTTCAACTGCTGAAGTCTTGGTTGGGGCATGTCGGGTCGACTCCGGAAGGAAAAGAAGGCTTTGCCCCGGTCATTAAGGTGTTCATTGGCGCATTGCTGGTCGCAATTCCAGCGTACTTCTTGCTCGATAAATCTTGGCAAAATGGTTTGGCCGGACACTTCGCTGAAGGATCAGTGATGTTTTGGTTGCTCACCAGCTTGGGTGTTTTGGGAATGCTGCTGGTGTTAATGATGGCTGGGCTGGCGGCCTATTTTGTATGGAGTGGCATTAAGAGCGGCGATAAAGTTCAACTGCATCGCTATATCGCGATGCTGATTTTATTTGCCGCCAATATTCTGTTCTGGGCACTATTTGAACAAGCGGGTTCATCTTTGAATTTTCTGGCTCGCGATTTCGTGGATATGCCCACTGTTTTTGGTCATTCAGTGCACTTCACCATTTTCCAGTCAGTGAATCCGGTTTTTATTATTTTGCTGGCTCCGGTATTCGCAGCGTTATGGCCTTGGCTTGATCGCAAATCGATAAACCCTTCAATTCCACGAAAATTTGCTATTGGATTGGCGGGTGCTGCCATTGGCTTTTATGTATTGGTTTTTGCGCTACAGCATATGGCGAATGAAGCCGGCCGTATCAGTTGGGTCTGGCTAACATTGACCTATTTTATTCACACCGTTGGCGAGCTTTGCTTGTCACCTATTGGTTTGGCAATGGTGACCAAGTTGGCGCGTCCTAAGGAAACGGGATTGGCGATGGGCGGTTGGTTTTTGTCGATTGCGATGGCTAACTACGTCGCCGGTCTATTGGCGGCTGAAGCCTCCGGCGGTGGTGAGGCCGGGACGCTGGTTCAATACGCCAGTGTATTTGACAGCATGTTCGTGATCGGCATCGTTATTGCAGTCGCGTATTTCTTGCTGGCACCACTGATTAATAAACTGATGCATGGCGTGAAATAATCCCTGGTTGAAGGAATCATTGGTTGAAGGAATCATTAGTTGAAATAAAGGTAAACGGCAGCTTCGGCTGCCGTTTTTTTATCGAGTTACCTCGACACAAAATCGAACAGCGAGCAGTTCATGAATGCAGGCACGGTCAGTCAAAACAAGTTCAAGCCACCACCGCCGGGTGAATATCTTGGGCAACCACGCGCATTGTGGATGCTGTTCGGCACCGAGTTTTGGGAACGGTTTTCCTATTACGGTATGCGCGCCATTTTGGCCGTGTATGTCGCTAGCGCATTTTTCGGCATGTTGCCCGAGGGTGAAGCCAAGGCGCAGGCGAGTCTTACTTATGGCGCTTACACCGCCCTGATTTACGCAACCGGTATTTTTGGCGGTTTTATCGCGGATAAATATCTTGGATATCGGCCGTCGATCATGGTGGGCGGCATCATGATGGCAGCGGGGTTGTTCCTGCTGCTGATTCCGAATCTAAACTGGTTCCTTATCGGTCTGTCGGTGATTGTGGTTGGCAACGGTTTGTTTAAGCCGAATATTTCCACCATGGTCGGAATGTTGTATGCGCCCGCTGACGCACGGCGCGATTCCGGTTTTACGACGTTCTACATGGGCATCAATGCCGGTGCGTTTTTTGCGCCGATCATTTGCGGCACGTGGATCGGCACAAAGTACGGTTTCGAATGGGGTTTCTTTGCGGCTGGCTTAGGCATGATTCTAGGTTTGCTGGTGTTTCACTGGTTGACAGGCTGGCTGGGCCATGTTGGTGAAGCACCCGTCCCGCAGCAATCCAGTGCACGCATATTCAAAGTCACCCTGGGCTGTTTGGCTAGTGTGCCCGTGGTGTTTTTCGCGCTGAGCCAAAAGGAATTGGTGGGTTACGTCTTATTGGGCTTAATGGTTTTATTGGCGTTTTACTTTATTGCCAGCGCCATCAAGAGTGGCGATAAAGTCCAACAACACCGCTACACTGCGATGCTGCTGTTGTTTTTGGCAAAAATTGTGTTCTGGGGCATGTTCGAGCAAGCCGGTTCTTCGCTGAATTTTTTTGCGAAAGACTACGTCGACGCACCGTTTGATTTCACTTTATTCCAGTCTGCAAACCCAATTTTCATTATCCTTTTGGCACCAGTTTTTGCATGGGCGTGGTTGAAGTTGGAAGCGCGCGGCATGAATCCATCGATTCCGCGCAAATTTGCTATCGCGTTGATTCTGGTGGCGCTGGGTTTTACGACGCTGGTATGGAGCATCGGTAATTTGCAATCGGTAGCGGGCAAAATTCCCTGGATCATGCTGGTGATCGCTTATTGCATCAACACGATGGGCGAGCTGTGTCTGTCGCCGATAGGTCTATCTATGGTCACTAAACTGGCCGCGCCGAAGGAAACCGGGATGGCGATGGGCGCATGGTTTATGTGTACGGCAATTGGCAACTTCGCTGCGGGCGCGATCGCGGCGCAGGCGAGTGGCGGTTCCGGCATCGAACAATACGTGACGACCTATACCCAGATTATCTACGCTGGCTTTGGCTTAGGCTTCGCCTTTCTAATCTTTGCGCCACTTATCAATAAGTTGATGCACGGCGTGAAATGACCACGGGCACGGACGCAAACCTTGATGTCGTCATCGTCGCCTTTAATTCCGGCCACTGGCTGACGCGTGCGGTGGCATCTGCCCTGGCAGCGACGGATGTGATCCGCGTGATCGTTGTGGACAATGCCTCTAGTGACGCAAGCTTATCGACATTGCCTATTGATGCGCGGTTATGGGTGCTCAAAAATGCGGCCAATATCGGTTTTGCGGCAGCGGCGAATCGCGGCTGCAACGCGGCTACGGCGGCGAACCTGCTGATCTTGAATCCAGATTGCGTTTTGGGCAAAGGCGATGTGCAAGCGTTAATCTCGGCGCGGGCGCAAGCACATTCGGTCGGCATTATTTCCGCGCAGCTGCTTAATAGTGACGGCAGTTTGCAGCTGCAAAGTTTGCGCCGTGACCCGACGCCGGCGCGCGCAATCGCCGAAAGCTTGGGTTGGCATGCTGCGGGCATACACATCAGCGCACCCATAAATGCAGGAATCGTCGAAGTAGATGCCTGTTCTGGCGCATTAATGTTGCTAGAAAAATCCGTGTTTCTTGCACTTAATGGCTTCGATGAGGGCTATTTTCTGCATTGCGAAGATCTGGATTTATGCCGTCGTGTGCGGTTACTTGGGCTTCGCGTTTTGGTCGACACCCAGGTGCGGGTCGTGCATGACAAAGGCACCTCGTCGAGCGCAGTGCCGCGTTTGGTGGCAAGCGCGAAATAT
>JBBQBR010000056.1:0-8957 GCA_038317875.1 Lysobacterales bacterium | reverse complement strand
CAGTAGCAAAACAGTTGGCGTCCATATAAATTCCTCCCTTTAGGCCAAAAAGCGGCTTATTTCCAGGCTTTTAAGTTAAATCAGTGGCTCGGAATCGCGTTTTTCGCTGGGCTTTGGGCGGGTTTGTAGGGGCGGCTTTGTAGGGGCGCTTTGCATGCACCCAAGCACGCCCCGCATGTGCGACGCGGCGCTAAACCTCGCCCACAGGCACCCGCGAGAGCTTCCCTGATTTCAAATCAAGCCTCAGCAATTCATGTGCGTTTTGATTGGCGATCCACAGCGCGTTGTCGGCCAAAGTTAGACCCGCTGGCTGCTGCAGCTTGTAGTTGACGTTCAGCGTCTTCACTTCGTTTTTGCTGGGTGAGTAAATCTTGATTTTATTGTTGTAGCTATCGGCGATCCAAAGCACGTTGCGTTGATGATCAAAGCAAGCCGCACTAGGGTGCTGCAGCTTGGCCAAGCTTGCGGGGCCATCACTATCGCCGCAATCATAAAGTCCCTCGCCAACAAGAGTTGTGGCGACCAAATCATTCAGCCGTACTTGGCGCAACGCGGATGAACTGGCGTCAAGCACGTATAAAAATTCCTTACCTAGCGCCAAAGCGGCGGGCTGCGCAAAATTTGCCGCCATCATTGCGCCGTCGGCAACCCCTTCCTCGCCGCTTCCGGCGACAAGCGAGGCATTGTTACGCAGCAAATCGAATGCCCACACTTGATGGCGGCCTGCCATGCTGACAAAAAGCTTTTCCTGGTGCAGCACACAGTCCGTGGGCGAGGCCAACATCAACGTGCTGGACGGACCATCTTCTGGCGAAGATTTACCCTGGCGGCCATTACCGGCCAGCGTATCGAGCTGGTCATTCGCCAAAAACCGCACGCGCCGAATCGCATGGTTGCCAGTGTCACAAATAAATAGCATGTCTTTGCCAAGGCAAATTCCGGTCGGCTCGCGCAAGCCTGCTTCTGCCGCTGGACCGTCCCAAAACCCGGCATTGCCGGAGCCAAATATGCGCGTAACACGGCCATCAAACGTGGCTTCTAACACGCGATTGTGGCCAGTATCAGCGATATACAAGCGCTCAGCGCTGGCGCAAAGTTTGCTTGGGAACTGCAAAAACGTTCGGGGCTCGGGCTTCTTGACAATCGGCGCGGGTTCGCTTGAGCGGATGCCCTTGCCCGCCGCTTCACGGATTAGCTCACCAATCTTCGCCTCAAGCGCTGCTTTTTGCCCTTCGCCGACAAACATGCCAGAAACTTTGCCCTCAGCGTCTAATAATAAAGCGGTCGGCCAAGCGGGAATGGCGAATTGACGCCATAAGCGCCACTGCGAATCATTAATGACAGGGTGGCGGATAAACCATCGGTTGATGGTTTTTAATACCACCGCTGAACTCGTTTCAAAGCTGTGTTTGGGCGTATGCACGCCAATCACACACAGACCTTCTATGAACTTACCTTCTAGCGCTTTAATTTCCGCCAACGCTTGTTGGCAGTGGATTGAACTACCCGTCCAGAAATACAGCAGGGTTACGCGCCCACGCAAATCGCTCAAAGAAATGGGTGCAGAGTTCACCCATTCCAAATCCTGGGTGAATTCATGCAAATACAACGATGCGGCTGCGGCCATGAGCGTGCTCTTTTTTAGGAAATTTCGTTTCAGTTTCGCAATTTGCGCTGCCTAGACAACATAAATCACCGGGAAAGCTTAAGTGTAGTTCGAGCGCGCGCTCTGGTGCAGCAGAATTGGACATAATCCTATAAAACTCAGTTGGACGTGCCCGAGTGTGCTTTTTTCGGCTTGTCCGGATCTCTAGTGTTAGATATGGGCGTGACGACGCGGCATAGTCATTCTCTGCAAGGCGGAAACAACGAAGCCGGGTGAGTCGAAAAAGGTGCAATCGGGTGCGTAGCGCGCTCACCCATTCGGTGACGTTCGAAAAAGTCCAGAAAATCATACTCAGCATAACTTTCCGAGCGCCACAGCGCGGTCAACTGAGTTTTTTAGGATAATTTTTCTGTATCTTTTTCGCTGCAATTTGTCCCTACGCGGATGACTCGTTGGTGCTTCATTGGGGTAATGACGCATTGACAATCACGATGCCAACGACTTTGCACGCCAGCCGGAGTATCCTTCGCCGCATGAACTTTCGCGAACTTCCTTAAACCATGGTCAATGCCGAACTTTTCTCCCGTCTGGTGCCACTGCATTCCTTGCTACACGGCGATCAGGGCACACTCGCGAAACAAAGCAGCGTTTTGAGTTATCGAGCCGGTCAAGTCGCGTTTTCACGCGGTGAGCTGGTGCGCAATCAGGCCTATCTGGTTAGTGGCGAGATCGAATTGCAAGGCGAAAGCAGCAATATGATATTGCGCGCCACTGGCGAAAATGCGCGCCATCCGCTTGCACCGGGGTCAAAACGCACGGCAACTGCGCTGTGTTTAAAGCCGTCACAAATTCTTTTTGTTGACCGGGATTTGCTGGATCTGCTGCTGACTTGGTCACAAACCGGCGGGGCAAGCGCCCGAAATGATGTCGCGGCGCTCACTGATGACGGCATGCACGATGCCGATGACAACAATGATTGGATGGCATCCTTGCTGCAAAGCAAAGCATTTTTACGCGTGCCGCCGGGAAATATTGCGCAGATTTTTGCCAGCATGGAAGCGGTCAGCTTCGACCCCGGCCAAACCATCATTCAACAGGGCACGCCGGGGGATTATTATTACGTGGTCACCGAAGGCCGTGTGCAAGTCGTATTGCGTGATCGCGACGGCACCAGCGAGGAAGAACTTGCCCAATTAGGTGTTGGTAAAGCGTTTGGCGAAGAAGCTTTGGTTTCTGGGGCGCCGCGCAATGCCAGCGTGCGCGCGTTAACGCGCTGCACCCTAATGCGTCTTTCTAGCACCGCATTTTTGCGGCTATTGCGCGCACCGCTTCTACAGGAAATATCGCTCGCGGATCGCAGTGCCAAGCAGCAGTTGATCGACGTGCGCTTGGCGGAAGAATTTGCGCACGGACACTTGCCGGGTGCTATCAATTTACCGCTGGCGCAAGTTCGCGAAGGCGCAAAGACGCTCGACTCAAACGGCGACTACGTCGTGTATTGCGACACTGGCAGACGCAGCGCGTCGGCAACTTTTCTGCTGACCGAGCGTGGCCTAAACGCCAAAGTCGTCCGTGGCGGTGTGGCCATCGAAGAATTAACGCTAGATCACGCCGAATAGGAACTAGCGATGTCGCAAGCGTACTTAATAGGCGTCGTTGTCCGGCTATTTTCCATCTATTTGGTGATATCAACGCTAACAATAGCGACTTCGATGTTTTCCCCCAATCTGGGATTGGCTGTTAATGGCTGGACAATTGCCGGTTTAGCAATTCCTTTGCTCGCTGCAGCATTTATGTGGTTTTTTAATTTGAGCATCGCCAAACGGCTTTTCTTTGGCGGCTCGCACGAGCGCGCGCTGGATCTGACCGGCGTTGTGCATCTGGAGCAAGCATTATTTTCGGTGCTCGGGCTATGGCTGGTTTGTTCTAGCCTTATTGACTGTGGCTATTGGCTAGTGCTTTTTAATAATCGAAGCTCGGCTGATTCGGCGGTCTTCGTGTTTGCCATTGAACAAAAGGCGGCCATGGGTGCCACATTCTTGCAAGCCGCGCTTGGCCTTTTCCTAATGTTTCGAGCCAACGGTTTAGCCCGATTGATCCAGCGACTTCGCGGCTAGATTTGCCCTCATTTGATTTGACTTGGTTTGAGTGGAACGAAAACGCCGCAAGCAGTATGACTGCTTGGCATGAGCCTTAGCCGTTTTGGATGGCTAAGCTTGCGCGCCAACTTTTGATTCGCCTGTTGATATGCAATCGTCACTCCATGCTGGGCTAAAGCTCAGTCTTTCTTGCGCGCGCTCGTCGCAATGAAACTCCAGCTGGAATGGTTTCACGGCAGCCAGCACGAGCTGCGCGTGAAAACCCAGCTACTCGCCGTCCGCGGCAATCATGCAACGGCTTATCGCTTACAAGCGAACGAGCAGCTAAGTGCTAGCCCGATGGACTCAGTCAGCGATTTTGCCGTCAAAAGTTTTGGTTTTCAGATGCGCTATCGCTACAAAATCAAGCAGGAAAGCGATTTTTTCGTGGTTTACAGCCGGGGTGGCGAACATGATCTTGAGCGCGGCGATGACGGCTTAGCCGACTCGCTCAGCGACAGTTTAGAGCTGCGCGACGCGGATCAATTTTTACTCAAAGTACGTTACGCGTTTTAGGCTTTGACCAAATTTTAATCAATGTAGGAAATTGGCTCTTGACAGGCCCGCTGCGCGGCACTTTGACGCAGCTTTAAACGCGTTGCCCACAGAGTTATCCACAATTTTTGTGGAAAACTTATTTTTCCATAAAATCAATGGCTTAAGAATTATTCGTGCTCACCATGGCGGCACTGGCAAGGGAACCGGTTTACTCAAATCAAATTCGACCCTAAACAACCGGCCCGGGCGCGCCAATTCGTAAACCAGACGTTTTCCGGGCTCAATTTCAAACGCCCAAATATTAGTCACCGATGCCGCCGAATTTTGCTGCTGAAATAGTGCGATCGACTCTGCATCGACGGGGAATTCTTGGCGATTTGCCAGGCCAGCGTCTGCGCTGTCACCGCCGTATTGAGTCAGGATATCAGGGCTGCCGTCCGCATGGCGGTGGTCGTGTTTTAAGCGTAAGCCCGTCGGGGTTACGCTGATCACCCAAGTGCGTGAATGGTCGTCGCCGACATGAAATGGGATCCGCAATTGCGTCGGCGTACATTCGCGCACGTGCGCGATCAGTACTTTGCCGTCAAACGCGTCGGGTGTAGGCGTTGTAGGCGCGTTAGTCACAATCCGTCCGGCAAAAGCCTGCCCACACAACGCGCGCAGTTGGGCGATAAAAACATTGGCTGGCTTTATTTTTGGCCTCAACGGCTGTACGCAGCCCAATAAAAACACTGCCGAAATCATTGATATGGTTCGGCAAGCGCGGAAAAATGTTCGATCAGAAAGACAAACCGGTTTCATCATTAGACCTTTTGGATGCTTAAGACACGCGCTTAAAACTTCGGGGAATAGCCATCGCGCAACGCGCAGCGAAGGCCAATTGTGCACTGCTTTCAGCACTGTTCATATGTTGTGAAAACAGACAGTTCAAAAATAGTTTTGCACATTTTCATTTGCGCAAATGGGTGAGCTCAAAAACATTTCCCGCTGTTGTCAATAGCGCGCTGAAAAAATAATAAAACTATATTAATCAATAACTTATAATTTCGACTAAGTTTTGACCAATGCAGCAAATCGGGGCTTGACAGGCCCGCTGCGCGGCACTTTTATGCAGCTTTAAACGCATTGTCCACAGAGTTATCCACATTTTTTGTGGAGAACTTATTTTTCCATTAAAATCATGACGTTAAGTATTAATCGTCACGACTCACTTGATTTACATAGCAACTCAGATTGAGTGGCTTTTTAATGCCAGCAATGTTCATAGACCGAAGATGGCCTCGAATTAACTGCACAGGCAAGCGCTGGCAGCGTCGCTGGCAGGGCACCTAAAAAAAAATAGCGATAACTGTCGAACATACGACAATCTGTTAACCCGCTTAGCCCTAAACTTCCGGCACCTGACCCTGCCCAAAAGGCTTTTTATGTTCTTTCACTTACGCCTACCCCGCCTAGCGGCGATTTTTGCATCCGCTTGTGTGCTAACCAGCGCCGCATTCGCCCAAACGATTCCTGCGGATCTAACCTTAGTGCCCGTCGCGACGGCCAATTCGCCCGTTGCCGTGCGCAATGCACGCGACGGCAGCAATCGCCTTTTCATTGTCGAAAAAGGCGGCGTGATTAAAATTCTTAAAAATGGCAGCGTATTGCCGACACCATTTTTGACCGTGCCGGTATCCACTTCGAGCGAGCAAGGCTTGCTCGGTTTGGCGTTCCATCCGCAATTTGCCAGCAATGGAAAGTTCTACGTCAGCTACACGCGAGCCTCCGGTGGCCCTGTACTGGGAATTAGCGCCGACCAAGTACTTGCCGAATATCAAATCGGTGTCGGTACGCCTGACGTGGCAAACCCAGCATCACGCAGAGAAATTTTGGCGATCCCTGATCTGGCCAGCAACCACAACGGTGGCGACTTACATTTTGGCCCGGATGGCTATTTGTACTATTCAATGGGCGACGGCGGGCCACAAAATGATCCGAACGAATTTGCCCAAAACGTCTGGAAAAAGACGGTCAATACAAAAGAATATTATTTATTAGGCAAAATTCTGCGTATTGACATCGACAACACTACGCCCGCAAGACTCGGCCCTTATTATGGCAAAGGGACTTCCGCGCCTGCCGCACAAGGCGAGCTTTGCGCTGCACAAGTAGGGGCCGCTAATTACGCAGTTCCTGCCGACAATCCATTCGTAGCTTCAACGAACACCTGCGATGAAATTTACCATTTCGGTATGCGCAATCCATGGCGCTTTTCCTTTGACCGACGCACTGGCGAGATGTTCATCGCCGATGTCGGTCAAGGTGCGTTTGAAGAAGTTAGCGTCGCACCAGCCAGAACACCGCGAAATTTTGGCTGGCGTTGCTTCGAAGGTTTTAACGCCAATTCCACTACTGGTTCCTGCAACCCGTTGCCACCCAACATTACACCGCCCATTTTAAGTTACGCCCACGCAGATGCGGGCGGCGGCTTCCGCTGCTCAATAGGGGGCGGCTATCGCTACCGTGGGCCGATTGCGCAAATGCAGGGCGTCTACGCTTATAACGACTATTGCTCTGGTGAGGTCTGGCTTGCGCAAAAATCGGCATCAGGAACTTGGTCTACGGCAGTCTGGCGCGACACGAATGGCAGCCCAGTCGGTTTCGGCGAGGACGAAGTCGGTAATCTTTACCTGATTGACATCGACGGCCAGATTTCGCGCGTCAGCTCGGCATCAGACAATGACTTTTTGTTCGGCCATGGCTTCGAGGGTTAGGCGTAGCGGTGGAATTTGATTAGCAAAATGCAAATGCGCCCGGAGAAATGCCGGGCACTATTTTCAGCCATTGGTGATCTGGCCACTGCATGCCAATTATGCTCACCATAGCCCAATGCCATCAACTTACGACGTTTGCTTTTAGGCCATTGAATAGCGCGTTGATTTTCCTATAGTTTCTTTGCGACGGAAGGCTCGCCCCAACCGCTCTGGATTGGTATTTAAGACGATTGTCGCGATCAAAGGTTCCAGCGTTTGGAGCGTCGGCTGGGGCAGAAACGCGAGCGCGGCGGTCACATTGACGTCCGCACGGCGTTTGCGAAACGGCAGATTTTCAGCGATTTTTTGCGCTCCCTAGGCGTCTAATTGGATTTGAGCGGCTAAAACGAGCGTCGTGCAGAGGTTTTTTTGCCAGTACGCGCGCGTGCACATCTCGGGCGATGCATCCGACGCGTTTTCCGGTCCAGTTTTCTAATTGCAGGCGGGATTTTAGGTGACGAAAATCACCTTTGACACTCCAACGCAGCGCGTACAGTTCGCTGAAGTCGGCGGCCGGAATAAGTTCGGCATCCAGTATTGCTGGTTAACAATACCTCGACGACGCCGGTTTTTAACCGTTGGGCTTGAGCTTGAAGATGGTTGAGGCTTGATGAGCGCAAATCCGGTCACTCAGCCTGCCCGGCAAGATTTACCCTGGCCCAAACTCAGATTTATCTGAGTGCTATCGCCCCGTCAGGCCGGAATCATCGCCGCATGACAACCGCCAGATGCGATCTCATGCCACCGGGCCAAGCCGGCACTTTTCACATTGTCGCGCGCCGTATTAGGAATGCATAGCAAGAGCAATAATCAAGTACTGTTTTACTATCCTGGCGTTACTGGGACCTATCACAGCCCCGCTTGGAACGGATTGCCTAGTATCAGTTTGCCATCCAGCACCTTCGTAATTAAAGGAAGCAGAACTGTTGAAATTTTCCCTGTAAATCCTGCGAAAGGACCTTAATTCATGAAAAAAACAAACCAAGAGAACTACTTCGAGGGAGTTACTGCAACGGCGTACTTTGTTGGGCTACTTTATAGAATGATCAAAGATGGTGAAATATTTAAAAGTCAAACTTCGTATTTGCCACCCAACGAGCTATGGTGGTTGAAAGGCTTTCGAAATCTGATATTGGGCAGTCTCAATATTTTCAAAACTTTTTAAGTATGATTAATGTTTCAAACAACTACGAAAACGTTCAAAAATCCGTTAAGGACATTTACGAAAAATTCGTCCTTGAATGGTGGAAGAACGTCCCGTACAAAGCGCCGCAAAGCGTCGGACGCAAAGCGCCGGATATCCACTTTTAGCCCAAAGCATCGGACACAAAGGATCGGGACACGCAGAAATTGAAAGCCATCCGATGCAAACTTAAAACCCCATCAATCTAATTAGCAACCAAACAAAACAGCCTGGCTTAAACCCCAGGCTATTTTGTTTTAAGCAACGCCTCCAGACGCCAAAAGCGCCAAAAATAATCCTAAGTTGTCGCTTTAGCCGTTAAAAAATCTCGCCACAAGCACCGGACACCCACTTTTAGCCGAAATCTAGCGACAGCCTAAAACCTGTCGTTTGTTGATTCGTTTGCTTACATAAGGCAAGTCCGCGCCAAGCCGGACTGCCACATTTAGCCAAAATCAAGCGCCAGCCTAAACCCAGCCGCTTCATCATTCGCTTCCTTACATAAGCCAGCTTCAAAAATCTTCCCGCAGTGATCGCAGCAGCACTGCGGTGACGAACGAAGCCTTTAGCTACGACCAATTGCAGCGGCTAAGCAGCACCACGCGCAATTTTGTTCCCGAGGCAATGACGTATTACAACACCGGTAATATCAAATCCAAATACAATATTGCCGGGCAGTACGAATACGATACCTTTGCCCCGACAGCCTGCCTAAACATTGCTGGGTCAGCGGCACC
>JBBQBR010000055.1:0-9202 GCA_038317875.1 Lysobacterales bacterium | reverse complement strand
GCGTTTCAGCGCCGCAAACGCGGCGCGCCAACTTGGCAAGGCAAGATTGAGCTCAGAATCGCTGCGTTCGCCGCTGAGCAGCAGCGCCAAAAGCGCGCGCTGAGCCGGGCCGCGCAACACCGCCATTTCCGCACCGGTTTTCGCGCGCAGCATCGGCACGCCCCGTGCTTTGGTGGCTGTGCCATCCCGCAGCGCGGTCGGCACGGCGGCGTTAAGCACCTCGCCCAGGCTATGGTGATAGTAACGCGAGGCAAAATTGAGCGTGTCCCATAGCTCTGGCGGCAATAGCGGCTGCGCATCAATGAGTTTGTACGCCATTTTCAAAGTACTGGCGAAACCACTGCTAGAACTAATGCCAGCAATAAAGCCAACCATTTGCCTAGGCCCGAACGGCACGCGCACCCGCATACCGATTTTGGGCACGCCCTCAAGTGGCGCGTAATAATCAAATAGTCTAGTCAGCGGTGTGGGCAGCGCGACCTGCAGCACGAGTTTTTCCGTGACTGGCTGCGCGAGTTGCTGGGTCACTTGCTGGGTGACTGGTAGGGCAGCAGAGCGCACACCGGGCCGGCTGCGCCGATCAGCGTTCACAATCGACCTATGAAAATGAACAAAATTGTTCTGACTCGACTTTTACGGATGGAAATTTGATCCTTCATAGCGCGTTAGTGTCGCCTTCAGCCTGCCCTAAGGCAAGCAATTCAATGCCTTAGCGCGCAATGCTCGAACGCGCATCGCGATTGCTTCAATAGCGGAAAATTTTTATCGATTTAAGTTAGCAGGAAATTCTAAGGTAAATTATAGAAAACACCTTTAATTCATTGTTTTATATAGATAAAGTGAGTTTTCCACATAAAATGTGGATAACTATGTGGATAAGCTTCATAGGCATCCCTAAAAGTGCCGCCTAGCGGGCCTGTCAAGCCCCAATTTACGCCGCTGACGAAAAGTTAATCAATTTTATATGTTATTGATTTTTATAGTGTTTCTTTTAGTTCGGAACCTGCTCTTGACAATGGCGCGAAACATTTGTGACAGGCTCACGATGGCTACACCCAAATGTGCAAAACCCTTTTTTAACAGCCACTTGCAGGCCTTAGGTCAACCAGAGTGAAGCATGTGCGTTGTAAGCCGGTATGTTTACCCAAATCCGCCCCCTTAGTCCAAATTCGTTTAGCCCAATTTGGCGATTAAGCGCTACGCTTGCTGCGGCCGAGAGCTTTCCACACGGTACTGGATTGAGCGCTATTTCAACTGAAACCCTAAACGATTCGAAAACTTATGTTGCGGCGCTAACACACGAGCGCGCGCTCGATCAATTTTTGCGTGAACACGAGCGCCGCGCCCTGCGCATGGCTGAGTTGGGCACGCGCCAACGGGAAGAAGCGATGGATTTGGTGCAAGATGCCATGCTGGGTTTCGTGAAAAGTTACGCTGTCAATGCAGAAAAAGCCGCCCCTAGGTGTGATTGGGCGAAATTGTTTTTTACCGTGCTGGATTCGCGCTTGACCGATTGGCACCGGCGGCAATCGGTGCGCAATCGTTTCCGCGTGTTTTTTTCAGGCCGCAGTCCTGCAGATTCAAGCAGCGCGGGGAACGGCGTTGATGAGGACTACACCCGCAATGTTGCTGATCAATACACCGCCGAGCCGGATCGCATCGCGATGAGCGCCCAATCGGCTCCCGCAATCAACAAAGCGCTGCACATTTTGCCAGAACGCCAACGCCAAGCGTTTTTGCTGCGCACCTGGCAAGGCTTTGATGTCGCGCAAACCGCAGAAGTGATGCGTTGCTCACAAGGCAGCGTCAAAACCCATCTTTCCCGTGCGCTGGAACGCCTGCGCACGCTGCTGGAGCCACACCTATGAAAAACTCAGATTCCCATACAGACTCCAATATTTCTGACCCGACGATGCAGGCGATTTTGCGCACGCTAGATACCCAAGCGGGGCAATACAGCGTTGCGACGCAAGTGCGGCTGAACGAGGCGCGCGCGCGCGCAATTGCGGCAACGCGCGCGAAAACGCCTTTTTGGCGCAGTACGCCGTTCCTAGCAGCGGCTTTCGCGATCTCTGCCGCATACACCTTTATCATCCTGACGCAACCGCATGGCGTTCCTACATCGGCGGAACTTGAAGCCACCGCACTCTATGAAGCGACGTTTGGTGCTGAGGTTGCCGACGAAACGTCAGTAAATCCTAAAGCTTTTTTCGAACCTAAATTGGATCCAACGGTACTGAACGAAACTGGCCTTGACGAAACGGGCCTTGACGAGACGGGCCTTGAAGAGAGCGTAGTCGCAAATGATTTGGAGTTTTACGCATGGCTAAGCGAGAGTACCCACGTCGAACACGCGCGCTCAGGTTCGGGCAGCTAATGTTGCTCAGCAGCGCGCTCACGAATACGCCGTTATGCCTAGCCGAGTTTTCCAGCGATGCACTAGATCCGGGCAAAACGGCGGCGACTGAGCTCGATCAGCGCGCGCTTTTGCTTTATCTAGGCGAGTTCGACCCTGAACTTGACCCGGTTGAATTAGATCAAATAGGTGATGCACTTGCAGGCACGCAAGAAAACAATACCGATACCAAAACTGCAGCGGGGACGAGCGCACATGCTGCCAATGAACCGAAAAAATAGCCTTTTAGCGTGCCTCCTTGGCCTGCTTATTGGCATTGCGGCGCATGCGCAAAGCACAAGCGAACTACCCGCTGGGCCGAGCACTACCGGGCAAAGTTCAGCTGCATCCAGCGTTGCCTTTGACGCCTTGAGCCCAGATGAGCAGCGCGCGTTAGCACCGTATCAAAAAGAATGGGCGGCGTTAAGCAGCGATACGCAAAGCAAGCTGCGCATCGGCGCTGCGCGCTGGCTAACCTTGACGCCCGAGCAACGCGCCGCAGCGGCTGAGCGCGCGGCGCAGTGGCAAGCGATGAGCCCGGAGCAACGGGCGCAGGCGCAGGAAAAAATGCGCAATTTTAAAGCGCTACCGCCCGAGCAGCGCGAGCGCATGCTACAAACCTTGCGCGAGTTTCGCGCCCTGCCGCAGGCGCAGCGCAATCAGCTCAAACGCGAGTTCGAGCGGCGCAATGGCGGCATGAACCGAGGCAATAGCCAGTTCGCACCGCGCAACAGCTGGCCGCGCAATGGCGGGCAGAATGGCGGACAAAATGGCGGCAATCGTTTGCGCGATTTGCCGCCCGCCGAACGCGCCGCCACCATCGATTTTATGCGCAGCTTGACGCCACCACAGCGGGCAATTGTGCGCGCACGCTTTATGAGTCTGCCACCAAATGAGCGTAATGATTTGCGCAAACGCCTGTTGGCAATGACGGCGGCGCAGCGCGAGGCGTATTTTCAGGCGCCGGATTGATGTTTTTTGCTAGCAAACGAAAAACGTCCTAAAAACCCGTTCGTCTGAGGTTAAAAGCCAACAAGCGGCCTAAAAACCCGTTCGTCCTGAGCCTGTCGAAAAATGCGGCGACAAGCTTCGTGACGCGAGCGACTTTCTAGCAAGCTAGCGAAACATGCGCACCGGCAAGCCTAAGCGCCCGGCGGTTTCGCGCACCTGACCGTGGGTGATTGCAACTGCTAGCGCATCAGCGGCATCCGGGGCAATTTGGCCACTAATATTGAGCAGCACGCCCACCATGTATTGCACCTGGGGTTTATCCGCCGCACCACTACCAACTACGGCTTTTTTAATTTCACGCGGCGCATATTGCTGCACCGGCAAACCGGCATTGACCGCCGCACAAATTGCCGCCCCGCGAGCCTGCCCTAGCTTTAATGCCGACGATGGATTTTTGCTTAAAAACACCGATTCAATCCCGCATTCTTCTGGCGCAAAACGCTGAATAACGGCGGTTATGCCATCGAAAATATCTTTCAGGCGCGTCGGGAAATCCTCATCGAAGGTGCTGACCACTTCGTGATGGATGTGCTTAAAACTAGAGGTACGCACGTCAATAATGCCCACGCCCGTGCGCCGTGAACCAGGGTCGATGCCTAAAATTCGGGTGGTCTTCAATACTAATCCTGCAAATTGCGGCGCTTGATGCTAGCGCAAATACGTTTTGCTGATTCGTTCGCCAAAACAAAATTAGGGTTCTGGGCTTAGTAACAATTCACTGGCTGAAACTGGCGGATCAAGAAATCAATGCGGGGAAAATTGTAAGTTTGTAAATGCTGCGAGTTCAAACGGCAATTTCAGAAAACAAATCCTCTGCCATTCGTCATTGCGAGGAGCGCAGCGACGTGGCAATCCATTTTTCGGCCTTGCTGCGAACGCGAAACGCAAATAGATTGCTTCACTGCGTTCGCAATGACGAGACCAAGGTACTAACGCCGCCGAGTCAATGCGCCAAACAAGCCGCGAATCATCTGCTGCCCCAAACGCGAGCCCACGGTGCGCACCACACTTTTTGCAAAGGTCTCGGTCACGCTTTGGCGCTGGCTTGCACGCGGTGCGGCGGGTGCACGTGGTGCGGCGGGTGCACGTGGCGCTGCGGGCAGGCGCGGTGCAGCGACTGTTCTGGTACGTGCTGCTGGCAATGGCGGTGGCACGGGCGCCGCAGCGGGTTTATCACCCCAGGGCCAACTCAACGACCAACCGCCGGAACTAGCTGCGGGGGCCGCGGCCTGCGGTGCAGGTTCGGGCTGCTCTAAGCGCTGTTTAAGCACCTCAAAGGCACTTTCACGATCAATGGGTGTTTCGTATTTACCGGCGATCGGGCTAGTTGCCAGCACTTGCTGCCGCTCAGGCTCAGCGATTGCGCCGATGCGCGAACTGGGCGGCATTACATAGGCACGCTGCACCATTCCCGGCACACCGCCGTCATTTAAAAAGCTCACCAAGGCCTCACCAACACCGAGCTGGGTGATCACGCTTGCGGTATCCAGCGCGGGATTGGTGACGAAGGTTTCCGCCGCCACCCGCACCGATTTCTGATCGCGCGGCGTAAACGCGCGCAGCGCGTGCTGAATGCGGTTGCCGAGCTGCCCCAAAATCGTGTCCGGCACATCGTCTGGGTTTTGGCTAATAAAGTATATGCCGACACCTTTGGAGCGAATCAGCCGCACCACTTGCTCGACGCGCTGCACCAGTGCGGGCGGCGCGTCGGTAAACAATAAATGCGCTTCATCAAAGAAAAACACCATGCGCGGCTTGTCCAAATCGCCCACTTCCGGCAGTTGCTCGAATAGCTCAGATAGCAGCCACAATAAGAACGTGGAATACAGTTTCGGCTTCAAAATCAGCTGATCGGCGGCCATGATATTGACCACGCCCCGGCCATCGGGCGCGATGGCAAACAGATCGCGCAACTCAAATGCCGGTTCGCCAAAAAATTGTGCGCCGCCCGCATCCTCAAGCGACAGCAGTGATCGCTGGATCGCCGCCACGGATTGTGGGGAAACCAAGCCATATTGGGCTGAAATTGATTTCGCATTTTCCGAGACAAAGTTCAGCATCGCACGCAGATCGGCTAGATCCAGCAGCAGCAAACCTTCATCGTCGGCAACCCGAAAAACCACGTTCAGCACACCTTCTTGGGTGTCATTAAGCTCCAACACGCGCGCCAACAAGATCGGCCCCATTTCCGAAATAGTGCTACGCAGCGCATGCCCACTTTTACCGAAGATATCCCAAAACACTACCGGGCTTGCTGATGGTGTAAAGCCGTCAACGCCCAATAGGCTCAAGCGTTTCGTCAGTTTGTCGGAAATTTGCGCGGGCTGACTCATACCCGCTAAGTCACCCTTTACATCCGCCATAAATACCGGCACGCCGCGCGCTGAAAAGCCCTCGGCGAGCACTTGCAAAGACACCGACTTGCCCGTGCCGGTCGCGCCCGCAATCAGGCCATGTCGGTTACCAAATTTGGTCAGCAAACAATAATCAGCCTGGCCACGCGCGAGGGTGATGGAAGCGGGGTTTAGCATTGAGATAATCCGTGCAGATGTAATCCTGCGATGCTACCTAAAAATGGGCCGGACGGCTGGTTGATGCTTGGACTGGCAGGAGTCAATAGCAACACAAATAACCGGCCGACGCCCGATTGCTCACTAGGCTGCGGCCAATTTCAGTTCGCTAACACCTTGCAAATTGACGCTTTGGCGCGCCAACCAAAGATCGTGATGATCCTGCATGACCAGCCAGCTTTCTGGTGTACGGCCTATTGCTTTAGACAAGCGAAGCGCCATTTCCGGGGTAACCCGACTCGTGCCTTTAAGAATTCGGCTCAGCGTGGAGGCGGCAACGTCCAGCTTGACTGCAAGTTCGCGGCCGCTGATGTTATTGGGCACCAAATAGATTTCCGTGATGAATTCACCGGGATGGGGCGGGTTAAACATTGCCATTAGTGATAATCCTCGTAGTCGAGTATGAATGTGTTGCCATCTTTGAACTCAAACGTTAAGCGCCAATTTCCGCTGACCGAGATAGACCAACGATTTCGCATTTCGCCCTTGAGTGGGTGCAGCTTAAAGCCAGAGATATTCAGGTCGTCAATTGTCGTCGCGGTATTCAGCGCAGTTAACAGCATTCTAAGCTTGGCTTTATGCCCAGCTAAGACGCCGGACGCGTCGCCAGTTTCAAACAGCTTGTGCAAGCCTTTGTGCCGAAATGACGTAATCATGGATCACGATAGCATGTTGCGCGACACGCAACAACATCAAAAGCAAACCACCGCAAGCAGCCTCACCTAAAAATCCCGCCGCCGCCCACCGTTTCCCAGCGTGGATCGCTGCCGGTGGTAACTTTGCCCGCCTTCTTATCCCACAGCACAATTTGCATATTGCCCCAGGGCCGCTGATTCGGCGAAACCACAAAACCGCGCTTTTGCAACGCCGTGATTTCGGCTTCGGTGAACGCGCCGGTTTCAGCGGAGATCGCATCGGGCAGATATTGATGGTGAATGCGTGGTGCGGCGGTGGCCGCTTGTGCATCCGCGCCACCGATCAATTCCAGTGCGCCCAACAGCACCATGG
The DNA here is from genome assembly GCA_038317875.1 of Lysobacterales bacterium. Classification (GTDB taxonomy): domain Bacteria; phylum Pseudomonadota; class Gammaproteobacteria; order Xanthomonadales; family SZUA-5; genus JANNYA01. The sequence goes on along the minus strand of JBBQBR010000055.1, from coordinate 2,218 downwards.
TAATAATGCGGCTACCACCCGGCGTTCCCAGTACCGCGACGCGGTCTGCGCCAATCATAAAGGTCGGCGTCATCGACGACAGCGGACGCTTACCGGGCGCAATCGCGTTGGCGTCATCACCGACCAAGCCAAAAGCGTTTGGCACGCCCGGCTTGACAGAAAAATCGTCCATTTCGTTGTTCAACAAAAAACCGGTGCCGGGTGCGACAAAGCCGTTCCCGAAGGGCAAATTGACCGTTTGCGTCCACGCCACCATCTGCCCGTCTTTATCGATAATCGAAAAATGTGTGGTGTCGGTGCCCTGCGCGGCCATACTTATGCCCGGCAACATATCGCTCGGCGTGGCTTTATCTGGGTTGATTGACGCGCGCAAACCGGCGGCGTAGTCCTTACTCATCAGCATGCGCACCGGTACGTCGGTGAAATCTGGATCACCCATATAGATGGCGCGGTCCCGATAGGAGCGGCGCATTGCTTCTACCAATAAGTGCGTGCGCTCTACTTTATCGAGCTTGGCAAAGTCAAAACCGGCCAAAATATTGAAAATACTGGCTAATGCGGTGCCGCCGGAAGAAGGTGGCGGTGCGGTTATAAATTGGTAATTGCCATACTCAAACTGCAGTGGCGCACGCTCAACCACGGCATAGTTCGCCAAATCTTGCGCAGTCCAAATGCCGCCCGCAGCGCGCACACCGGCCACTAATTTTTCCGCAAATGGCCCTTTGTAGAAATCGGCGGCATTGCTTTTTGCAATCATGCGCAAAGTGCGCGCTAGCTCAGGCTGCTTAAAGTTGCTGCCCAAGGCAATCGCCTTGCCGCCGCGTAAAAATTGACTTGCGGCGGCCGGATATTTCACTAACGTTTCGACGCGATAACCCTGCATGGCGAAATTCTTGTCGCCCCAGGCATAGCCTTTTTCCGCCAAGCGAATAGCCGGTGCTAGGGTTTGCGGCAAACTCAAACGGCCATAATGGCTTTGCACATGCGATAACGCCGCCGCCACACCTGGAATGGCAGCCGCGAGCGGGCCGTTGACGCTCAATTCGCGATTCGGCTCGCCTTTGGTATCCAAATACATATCCCGCGTTGCCGCCAGTGGTGCCTTTTCCCGCGCGTCAACAAAAACCGCGCGTTCACCTTCAGGTTTGTCCGGGAAATACAGCAGTGCAAACGCACCACCGCCCAGGCCTGAGCTTTCCGGCTCCACCACGCCAAGTGCTGCAGAAACTGCGACTGCGGCATCAAAAGCATTGCCGCCCGCTTTCAGCACTTCCAAGCCCGCAGCGGTGGCGAGCTTATTCGCGCTGGCAATGGCTGCTTCCGGCGGTTTATCGGCTGCGGCAAACGCGGATGTCGCAATGAGAAAGCAGCCCGTAATACACAAAGATCGAATCATTTCAATTTCCAGCATCAGTGAATAAGCGCGGCAGATGCAGCGCTTCATTTATTCTAGTTAGACCGACAATTTTCAAGCACACGGTTCACACCAAATCCGCACGCAAATCATCAATAAAATCCAGCTCCAGTTTGACGCCCTCTAGCGCACGCAGCGTAACGGTGCCGCTGGCGCGCACGATTTCAGGCGCATTGAATTGCGTGCCATTGTGCCGATAAATGATCACGACACCGTTGCTGATATCCACCAGCCACAGCTCCCGAACACCGGCTTGTTCGTAGGCTTGACGTTTGTCGATCTGATCAAAACTGGCTGTACTCGGGGACAGCACCTCAATAATAACGTCCGGCGCGCCACGCACCCCTTTGGCATCAATTTTACTGCGGTCGCACACGACCAAAATATCCGGTTCAAAAACCGTGCGAATACTGGCATCGGCTTCATTGTGTCTAGGCAAACGCACGCCAACTGGCGCTACCCGGGCTTGGCACGGCTTGCCATGCAGGGCGTTGCCTAATTGGCGGCCAAGCTCGGTCACGACCGACTGATGCGCCCAACTCGGCGGCGCCATCGCATAGGCTGCGCCATCCAGCAGCTGCCAGCGCTCGTTTTCGGGCCAGTTCATGTAATTAGCGAAGGTAAATTCGCCGGATTTAGCTGCGGTTTGCATCTGTCGAAGCTAAGCGGGCAAGCGCGCTGTGTCAATGGCGCGCATGTTTTTAGTCCGAACGCGACGAAGCACCCGCACGCAAGCGCTCAACAAAATTCACCATCATTGACGCGGTGGCACCCCAAATGCGGTGCTCACCAAACTGAAACACC
>JBBQBR010000054.1:0-9247 GCA_038317875.1 Lysobacterales bacterium | reverse complement strand
CCGCGCGTTGCACGCGATATAAGGTGCCGCTAGCGGGCGTCCACGCGACATTGACTTGGTTCGCGCCCAGGGCAGTCAAACTTAGCGCGCTGGGCGCAGCCGGTGGTGCGCAAATATTCGGGCGCACGACAAATAAGCCTTCGGCAATGCCGCTCATAATCACGCGCCCGCTGGCAAAAAACGGATAGTTACCCCAATTGCCATTAAAACTGGCGCCGTCATTGTTCGGGTAAAGATCAAAAAAACCCACCTCCGTCATTTGTGCGGCAGCTAAATTGGTTAGGCTTAAAATGCGCAATCCGGAGGTATAGTTGCTTTCATAGACGAAGTTATTTTTGATGTATAAATTATGGTCAATCGCCCGGCGCGGGTGCACGAACGCACCTTTCAATACCGGCGCATCGACATTGCTGTAGTCAAAAATATAAGTTTTGCCATTGTTGCCACTGTTTTGCTCATCGGTTTCATCGTTTAGCAACACGTAGCGGAAATCGGGCGTAAACCACGCTTGATGCACATAGCCCACGCCCGCATAGGTAATGCTGGACAGCAAGCTGGGCGCGGCTTTATTGGTGGCGTCTACCACAACCAGGGCGTCGACATTGGCCGCCAAGCACAGCTCTTTCCCGATATGTTCGGTATCTGGCCCGCGATAATTCCAGCATTGGGTTTCGTGTGTGTAGCCATCTTGACTAAAGCATCCGGCGAATACCGGCGCGGTTGGGTTGCGGATATCGACGATGTGCAAGCCGCCGCCGCAGGTGTTGGTGCCCGCTAGGTAGGCAAAGCCGGACTCTTCATTGATCGCAATCGTGTGGGTGTTGCGCACGCCGTCATAGTGCGCAGTTTCGGTGAATTCTATCGGCGGGTTGCTAATACTGCGCAGTTGGCGCAAATCTAGCACCTGCATGCCGTGCGCGCCGTTTGAATCGGAGGTAATAAAGGCATAGTCACGATAGGTTCGCACATCGCGCCAGATCGAGTTGCCCGTATGCGTGGGTAGCCGCCCAATAAGCTGCGCGTGCCCGCCCGGGCCATCCAGCAACACAATCGCGAGTGAATTGTTCATGCCCATCAGGGCGTACTCTTTACCGGTTTGGGTATCGGTGTAGCCCCAAATCATGCTGGCGGTAGCCGGCAGTGGTAAGCCTGGCACCGCGAAGGCACTAACCGGTAGTCGATCCAATAAATCCACATTGCTGCATGGAAAGCCACCCGCCATCCCGGCAAGGCAGGGCGTGTCATGCAAGATTGCATCCGGAATTCGGCCCGCGATTTCTGGCTCATAGGTACGATGCTCAACGTCACAGGCGAAACTAACACTCAGAAATAGCAGCGTTGAACACAACAATATTGTGCGCATGACAAATCCTGTGCGTGGTTTCCGCTTAAGGTGCCGCAAAAGCGACACGGGCGCAAATGCACAGCCTGCCAAAAGTGCCGCAAATCCTTGGATGCAGGTTAACATTGTCGCCTACTTTGCTTCGGTCACGCGATTAAACAGGAAATACGATTAGTCCTGTTTTTTCACCCGCTTAAGCGATGAACGCCCAAAATCACAAAGGAATAACGATGAGCACCTGGTTTTATGCCGACAACACCCAGCAGCGCCGAGGCCCTGTAACTGACGAACAAATACGGGTGGCCTATCAGCAGCAGCAAATAGCGGGTAGCAATTTGGTATGGACCGAGGGTATGGCGGGGTGGCAGCCACTTTCCAGCGTCGCTGCGCAGTTAGGGATCAGTATCGCCGCCGGCCCGCCGCCGATGCCCTTCGGTGCCACGCTGCCAGTTTATGCCAACGCCAATGGTGTCGTTTTAGTTAAATCATCTGGCGGCACGAGCGGCTGGGTGATCGCTGCAATCATTGGTGTTGTTGGGTTGTTTTTCATCGCTATTCTCGCTGCGATTGCGATTCCTGCGTATTCGGACTACACCGTTCGCGCCCGTCTAACCGAGGCAATTTACGAAGCCAGAAGCCAGCGCATTGAGGTCGACGAACACTATTTGACAAACCAAACTTGCCCTGAAACCAGCGATATGAATTTTTCCACGAAAACACAAAATCCTGGTCCAAACCTAGTGCAGGCCCGTGAAATGAGCAATCGTGCCGATGGCAGCTGTACGTTGATCTACACATTTACCCCGGCGGCAATTCCAGGCGGGGAACGACATACGCTGACCTTAATTCGTGACACCGACGCGCAGTGGCACTTTGAAACTACCGTGCCAATGAAATATTTGCCAGCGAGTATGCGCAACTCTAATCAGCTAAATTAACTAAGCATTTGCCGGCATGCGCACCGTCAAACCTTGCTCGTTTCGGTGCGAACAATTGGCCGTAAGGTTAAGTAATGCCGCCTCAAGTTCGATCAGCGCACCGTGTGCCAGTAATAGCGGAATAGCGGTCAATAGCCAGCGTTTGCCGTCTTCATAGGCTTTTTCCGCGTTAGCGATGCAGCCGGCAGTATTAAAAAGCGTAGCGGCGGTGCTGGAATCGCCGCTTTGCAGTAACAGTGTCGCTTGCCGCGCCAGCAACCTTGCGCGGTTTAGCCGCATGCGATCATCAGGCTGCTTCATTAAATCTTGCTGCAGCATTACGTCCCAACCCGGATAGCTATCTAGGAGTTTTTTGAGCACGCCATTACTGTCAACGCGGCTTTTCGCCGCGAGCGTTTCGACGCCGGACTCAATGGTGCGCGACGCCCTGTTTTTCGCCGCGACGATATGTGCGGTGTCGACTGCAAGTGCGTCGGCAACGCTGTCAAAGTCTGGGTGCCAGCGCACCTCGATTGACGCTCGCAACCGCCATTTGGTGACTTTGCACAAGTGCGGGCTTTCCACCATGCCGGATTGCTGCAGGCCTAGCCTGCGCAAAGCGTTGTAAACCTCGGTTCCCACGCTTCTCGATTTGCTGTTGCGCCAATAGGGCAAAAGCGCGATTTCATCGGCGCTCACCCATGCTTGATCGGGCGGATACTGCTTCGCCCTTATTGCCATCAGTGCCATTACCGGCGCTACTTTCGGCTGCATTCGCACGTCATCAACAAAAACGCGCATGGGTGGATAGCTGATTCTTAGCATTGCGATGCTCCGTTGATAAGGGGTGTTTTCTCGTCAAACGACATCTGTCAGAAAAACGTGTCAGTAATTTTTCATAATTTACAATTAGTCACAAAACGCGCTGTGATTAGTTTGTTTGCCTGCGCCAAACCGCGCGGATACGTCAGTCCCTCATGCTTTTGGTGGGAATCCAGATGGCTCAGAGTGCTAGTTTGAATGCGCAAAGCAGTGGCAACGCGCTATCTCTTAAGCGTTCTAGGCCCATCGGAACGTGGAACTTAATAAACCGAATAGCTTGGAGAGGTTTTCAAGTCTAGGTTCATATCTAGGCATGCAACGGCATGAAGGCCGTGCTTTGCACGAAGTTTGGTCAAATAGCTGACCGCTTAAACGTTGAAATTGCGCCGCGCGCCAACGTTGAAATTGCGCCGCGCGCCTAGGGCAAATAGACCGAGCATAAGCATCAGAGCGCCAAAAATATTGAGTGTTGGAACTTGCACCGACAGGCCAACGGCAGCCGTTACGCTGGCGCTGTTGTCAGCTTTATTGCAATCGACGCCATCGGTGCGAATGCTGGCGCTGTTGCCATAAGTTGCTGCACCGCCCAGCACCGTGTAGTTGCTGGTGTAGCTGCGCACATCACCCGGGTTGAGCGTGCCAAGGCTGCAGGGAAGGGCATTACAAGCGCCGGTCACCGATACCAGCGTTAAATTGGTTACCGGAGGTTCAAGAACTTCAACATTGGCTGCGATGCTGCTGCCGGTATTGCGCACGACGCTCGTGATGCTTAAAAGATTGCCAACGACTGCGCTGCCCGCGCTGCGGGTAATGCTGACGCTTGCGCGCGCGCCATATTCCAAATCACTCCAGCGGGCGTCAAAGGTGGAACCAAAATTGTAGTTTTCCACGCTTAGCGAACGTGCCCGAGTCGGCGGGCCTTGACTGGGATCAATCGGAACCAAGGTCGTGTCGGTAAAAACCAAGTTACCGTTGAGAAAATACTCGAGCGTAGTGCCGGTGAAGCTGACGCACATGTCGTTCCAGGCATCCGTTAAAAACGGTGTGGTCAGATTGATCCAACCGTCGGCGATGCCCTTTTTCAAAATGCGAATGCGTGGCGGGCCGCCACCTACAAGCTGATCAGTGATTTGTGCACTAGAAAAGCCAATTGCGCCGTAATAGAAGCACTCGTCACTTGCCGGTGGGCACAAGCCGTCATTTGCCAATGGTGTATAGGTCAACAGCAGTTCACTACGACGATTTAGTACCGGGTCGGCGCTGTTTGAGCTGTTCCAGCTTGCCGGAATGTAAAGGCTACCTGCAATGGTTACGCCTGCACCTTGCGGGCTTGGGAAGCTAATTTCGCGGCCCTGGATATTATAAAAATTGGCGCTAAATGCCGGAGGGCGCGTACTTGATCCGTCGAGTGCATCGACGCCAATGTTTAAGACATCGAATCGGCCGAGCGAATTTGCCGTTGTGCTCCAAACTCTAGGCGGAAAACGCCCAACACTCCAGGCGCTTGGCGCAAGCGTGCCCGCATTGGTCGGGTGTGCCGGAAAACGCGTCGCGTAAGCATGGGGTGCACACAGCGCGGCGATGCTCAAGATTAGTAACGTGCGGAGTGGAAGCTGCAATTTGCTCAGCATGATGTACTCGAATTTTTGACTGAGTTACAGTTTAAGCGCTAACGCTTTGATTGAGTGGGAATTTTCACCTTAGATTGTGTGGCTGTCGGTTGGAGAACTAAATTTTCTGTCCTTCAATTGCGTCACGCCGGAGAAAGTGGCGTCAGTCGCATAAAAACCTGTGGCACACTTGCGGCTTGGTTAAACTAGGTAAGGTGATTATGAGCGGTATCGGCCCAAATTCAGCTCCCGGCGCAACTGGCGCAAACTTATCCGGTTTCACCGGAATTCTTCGGCGCTTGGTCGCTGAGGGTTCGCTCAAGGAAGTCGACGCGAAGCGCGCACTGGATGCCACGGTTAAGGTCAAACAATCGGTTGCGACCTACCTAGTCGACAACGGAATTTGCGATCCAAAATTGGTTGCCTTGGCCTCGTCTGCCGAATTCGGTGTGCCGCTTTTCGACCCGCTTTCGCTGGATTTAGCGCAGACCGCGATCAATTTGGTGGATGCTAAATTGATTGAAAAGCATCGCGCATTTCCGCTTTTTAAACGCGGAAATCGCCTGTTTGTCGGGCTATCAGATCCGACCAATTTCCGTGCGCTGGAAGAAATCAAGTTTCAGTCCAATTTGATTGTTGAACCGATTTTGATCAATGATGATCAGCTGACGCGTGCGATCGAGCTGGCACAAGCCGCTTCGTCCACCACGATTGACGGCATGGACGATGCCGAAGGAATGGAAAACCTGGAGCTTGGCGATACCGATGATGGTGATGCCGCACCCGGTACTGGGCATGATGCGAGCGGTGCCGACGACACCCCAGTCGTGCGTTTCATCAACAAAGTGCTGGTAGACGCCATTAAAAAGGGTGCATCGGATATTCACTTTGAGCCCTACGAGCTCAATTACCGCGTGCGTTTGCGCATTGACGGCATTTTGCGCGCGGTTGCGGCACCGCCGATTAAGCTTGCCGGGCGGATTTCAGCGCGTATCAAGGTGATGGCGAGCCTGGATATTGCCGAGCGCCGCGTGCCGCAAGATGGTCGTATTAAGCTCAATTTGAGTAAAACCAAGAGCATGGATTTTCGGGTAAGTACTTGTCCGACGCTCTTCGGCGAAAAGGTCGTGATGCGAATTCTGGACGCCTCAGCGGCCAAAATGGGCATCGACAAACTGGGCTACGAAGATGAGCAGAAAAAGCTATTTTTAGACGCGATTGATAAGCCTTACGGCATGGTTCTAGTTACCGGGCCGACCGGTTCGGGTAAAACGGTGTCGCTTTACACCGCGCTGAATATTCTAAACACTGAAGGCAGAAATATTTCGACGGCGGAAGACCCGGTTGAAATTCGTGTGTCGGGGATTAATCAGGTGCAGCAAAATATCCGCGCAGGCATGACCTTTGGTGCGGCGCTGCGATCATTCCTGCGGCAAGATCCTGACGTGATTATGGTGGGCGAAATCCGCGATTTAGAAACCGCAGAAATCGCGGTGAAAGCGGCCCAAACCGGCCACATGGTGCTATCGACATTGCACACCAACGATGCGCCGCAAACGATTTCCCGGCTTATGAATATGGGAATTGCGCCCTTCAATATTATTAGTTCGGTAACGCTCGTGATCGCACAGCGTTTAGCGCGGCGGTTGCACGACTGCAAGCGGCCGCAAACATTGCCGGATAATGCGCTGCTTGCCGAAGGCTACACCGAGGACGACATCAAATCGGGCATGCAGATGTTTGAAGCGGTCGGCTGTAGCGGCTGCAGCGATGGCTACAAAGGCCGGCTTGGGATCTATCAAGTAATGCCAATTAACGAAGCGATTGCGAAAATCATTCTTGCTGGCGGTAACAGCCTGCAAATTGCCGAAGAAGCCAGACGGCAAGGCATTAATGATTTACGCCGCTCGGCTTTGGTCAAAGCAAAAAATGGTTTTACCAGCTTGGCTGAAATTAATCGGGTAACGAAAGATTAGCCCAATGCCGTTGGGTTAAGTATCAGCACTCGCATCATCCCGGACTAGTCCAGTAATTTTTGTCTAAGCCCAACTTAGTAAACGCCTTCGGCTGAGACTAAATTCCAAAATCGTGCCGATTTTCCCGAGATGCATTTGGCGTACCCACCTCAAATTTTTCACAGTCCGGCAACAACGCAGTGGCTATTGTCGTCGTCGTAAAGTTAAGAGGTCACCGAGCGAATTCAGTAGTCCAAATATTGTGAATTTGAAATAGTTCGGTAGTGGCGACGCTTGTTTCATTAGGAGGTCACGCGTGAACCTCGGACTAAACCAATCGGGAAGGTCTAAATCAGTGTGGAGCGTGTCGCCAAAGCACTCAATAGGGTGGATTCCTCATCTGCGCACTAGAAGTCTTTTCTCTCGCTTAAAAGCGTTCAGAAGCTTTACGTCTGATATCCCATTTATCAATATTATAGAAAGGAGCCTCACATGCAGTTCAAACGCTTTGTTGGAGTCGCAGCGCTTGCATTTTTTGTTAATCATGCCGCTGCAAAAGCGATTGTTGTCAATCAGGCCGTCTCTGAGAAAGAGGTGCTGGCGGCGCAACAGGCTTGGTGTAAAGCGCTTGTCGATATTGGTTCCACTTACGAAAAAAGCGGGCAACCTGCGGCAAAAGCTTTGGCCGAAAAAGTCATTGATGCCGCGTACGGTTACCAGATGGGTGCGGTTCTGTTTAAGCCCACGCTTACTGTGAATCCTCAAACGTTTCGTACCACACGCGCTGGAGCCCTATCTTATTTTGTCGGCGGGAGTGCCGCTTTTCCGCAAGACACCGGATTCGCACTCAAGGTTTGGAAAAAATGTGACACAGAAAACGCAGCGCTTTTCCTTGCCGGTGATAGCGCAAGCACCATGGGCAAAGTCCACTTTACCGGAAAAAACGGACAGGTGACGTCTGTCGATAAGACCTGGACATTTGTAAAGGATGATGCAGGCTCACTGCGCATAGTCGTGCATCACTCTTCATTGGAATATCAGGCGAAGTAAAGTCCTGGGATATTTTCTCGGCCTCCTAGTAAGTAAAACGAACGGATACTTACACGGGGGCCGCTGATTTCCAAAGTTTGAGCCTTAGAGCAAACCAGCAGCAAACTGCTGGCCATTGTTTAGGCGGAAAGCGAAGAATGGTTTTACCAGCCTTGGGGGAATTAACTGGAGGGGAATTAACTGGATGACGAAGGATTCGCCAACGTTAGAAGGTTGGCATTGGGATTAGCCCGGCAGTTTGCTTGAACTGCGCTCCGGCACTGGCAAGGTCAATTTATATTCGGCCAAAGTTTGTGCCAGGCCATCACGCCAATCTGGTAGGCGTATATCAAATTCACGCGCAATTTTCGAGTTGCTTAATACTGAATATCGCGGCCGTGGTGCTTTTGCCGCAAAAACTTTGCTCGAAACGGGTGTGGTTTTCGGCTCTTCGGGCAATAGGCCAAGCACGAAGGCTTGGTGAAAAATCTCGTTGGCGAATTCAAACCAGTGAGCATGGCCTGCAGCGGTCAAGTGATAAGTGCCAGTTCGCGATTGCCCAGGTAGTGTCAGGTCTTGCAGCCAGCGGGAAATCATCGATGCGACGGCACCAGCGATCCATCGTACCGGCGTTGGCGCGCCGATTTGGTCGTTGACGATGTTGATCGGCAAGACGTCGTCGCCTTTGGCGCGCGCGTCCAGTTGCGCTTTGCCTAAGCGCAGCATAGTGCGCATAAAGTTGTTGCCGCGTGCGGCATAAAGCCATTGTGTGCGTAGGATCCAATGCGCGCATTCGCTATCGATGATCGCTAAGTCGCCACTCAATTTGCTGGCACCGTAAACCGATTGCGGCGCGGTGGGGTCGCGCTCGGTCCATGGGATTTGGCTTTCGCCCGAGTAGACATAATCGGTGGAAAAATGCACCAGCATCGCGCTGAGCTCACGGGCTTTGCGGCCCAGCATTGCGACGGCATTGGTGTTAATTGCTTGTGCGCGCAGGGGCTCGGATTGTGCGAGATCGACAGCGGTGTAGGCAGCGGCGTTGACGATCACATGCGGGCGAAGTTGCTCAAGCAACGTTGACGTGGCATCTTCATCATTTAGATCCAAGTGCAGGCACGGATAGCCCGCCGGGCATTTACTACTGCGAGTCGTAATACTGACATCGCCAAATATTGATAGCGCACGCTGCAGCTCAAACCCTAGCTGGCCGTTTCCGCCAATGACAAGAATTTTCATCAGTGGCGACTCTTTGCTTTAACGCTGGCCGATATTGTCGTCATTCCCAAGCAAATCCTGTAGCTGTGCTAATTGCGGCGCCATTTTGTCTTTATCAGACAATATGGCATTTTGCGCGTCCGGCCACTCCACCGCTATTTGTGGATCTGCATGGTGAATCGCACGGTCGAAGTCTGCCTGATATGGGCGCGTGCATAAGTAACAGAAAGTTGCATATTCGCTAACAACTTGAAACCCGTGCGCAAAGCCTTCGGGGATCCAGAGTTGGCGATGATTTTTGGCGGACAACAAACAGCCGTCCCACTGGCCAAAGGTGTGCGAGCCCTTGCGTAA
>JBBQBR010000053.1:0-9332 GCA_038317875.1 Lysobacterales bacterium | reverse complement strand
ATATGGTCCGGATTAACGCCTCGACGCTTGCGCTGTTGGACAGTTTACGAAATTTGCTGGGTGGCGCATTAGCGATGCTGAGCGGGCGAAATTTGTTGGATATTGATCGTCTATTGTCGCCGCTGTTTTTACCCGCAGGTGCACTGCATGGGCTTGAGCGCCGTGACTATGCTGGCAACTTGACTGTCGCCAATCCACCCGCGGAGATTTCGGCACAGGTTCGCCGTGCATGCCAACTCGAAGCTGACTTATTGGATCAAGTCTGGGTCGAGGAAAAATCTGGAATTGCGTTTGCCATGCATTTTCGGGCGGTGCCGCATGCGGGCGAAATGGTCCATCGCTGCGCCAAAAACATTGCCGCAAATTCGTCTGGCTGGTATGTGGTTCAACCGGGCAACGGCGTTGCCGAGCTCAAACCGAAAGGCAGCGATAAAGGAAGCGCATTGCGCGCGCTGCTTGAAACTTCGCCATTTCAGGGCCGCGTTCCGGTAGTTCTGGGTGACGATCTGACCGACGAAACAGCGTTTGCAATGGTCGAGAAACTCGGTGGGCTGGCAGTTGTTGTTGGCGACCGACGCCCTACCTGTGCGCACTATGGTCTCGGCACACCGAAGGACGTTATCGATTGGCTGATAAGACTCCTAGATCATTTGCAAAAAACGGAGTTAGCACAATGAACAAACAATCTAGTCTAGACCTTGGCGTTATTGGTAACGGAAGTTTCAGCGCCTTGATCGATGCCGATGCGCGCGTTGTCTGGTGCTGCCTGCCGGCATTCGATGGTGACCCAACCTTCTGTGCTTTGCTAGAACCCAAGCTGCACGACTGCGGCTATTTTGATGTTGAACTTGAAGGACAAGTGCGCGCTGAGCAACACTACATTGAGAAGACCGCAGTGTTGATTACGGTTTTGCACGACGCGCAGGGTGGCGCGGTTGAAGTTCTGGATTTCGCGCCACGCTATCGTCAATTCGGGCGCTACTATCACCCAATCATGCTGATGCGTCGAATTAGGCCCATCGCTGGTGCGCCGCGCATTCGAGTGCGATTGCGCCCGTTGAGCAAATGGGGCGCAGACGTACCCGAACGCACTTTTGGCAGCAATCATATTCGCTACATTTTAGATGGCTGGACACTGCGGGCCACCACCGATGCACCGCTGCCAATGTTATTGAACGAGCATGCCTTCATTCTTGATCGCGACGTTCACATCATGCTTGGCCCGGACGAAACGCTGACACAGTCGGTAGCCAGTTTCCTCAACGATCAGTTGGAACAAACGATCAATTACTGGCGCGAATGGGTGCGTAATCTGTCGATACCGCCCGACTGGCAGGACGCGGTGATTCGCGCTGCGATCACCCTTAAACTATGCCAAGACGAAGGCAGCGGCGCGATCGTGGCGGCGATGACGACGTCAATCCCGGAACACGCGGATTCCGGACGTAACTGGGACTACCGTTATTGCTGGCTGCGTGACGCCGCTTTCGTTGTTCGCGCCCTAAATCGATTGGGCGCGACACGCAGCATGCAAGAATATGTCCGCTATATTTTCAATATTGCCGCCGGGCGCAACGCGTTAGCGCCGGTTTACGGCATTCATTACCAGACCGAATTAATTGAGCGTTCGGTGGAGTCCTTGGCCGGATATCGCAAAATGGGGCCGGTACGGGCGGGCAATGACGCTTGGCGACAAGTACAGCATGACGTCTATGGCAGCGTCGTTTTGGCCGCATCGCAATCTTTCTTCGATCATCGTTTAGGAAATCGTGGTGATGCAGCGATGTTTGCAAGGCTTGTACCGATGGGTGAAGCTGCAATTCAATCATGGGACAAGCCCGATGCAGGGTTGTGGGAATATCGCGGCCGTGCGCGGGTGCATACGTATTCCAGCGTAATGTGTTGGGCCGCTTGTGATCGATTAGCGCGTATTGCGCTGCATCTTGGGCTGGGCGAAGCCGCCACTTGGCGCGGCCACGCGGATCGTATTCGTGCGGCGATATTAGAACAGACATGGAGCGAGCGGCGCGGCGCGTTCGTCGAGTCCACAGACGATGAACGCCTAGACGCCAGTGCACTTTTGTTTGCCGATCTTGGTTTCATCACCGCTGACGATCCTCGTTTCGTTTCCACCGTAGAAACTATTGGGCGGGTACTGCGGCGCGGCAATTATCTACTTCGCTATGACGAACAAGACGATTTTGGCCTTCCGGCCTCCGCTTTCAGCGTTTGCACGTTTTGGTACATCGATGCGCTTGCAGCGATTGGGCGCGTAGCCGAGGCGCGCGAACTGTTTGAGATGATGCTCGCCCGCCGCAATTCGCTTGGTTTATTGTCAGAAGACATCGACCCAGTGACTGGCGAGGCGTGGGGTAATTTTCCACAAACCTATTCGATGGTGGGATTAATCAATTCAGCGATGCGATTGAGTAGGCGCTGGGAAGACGTGGTATGAAAAGCCTCATTCACCCGAAGTTTTACCCCTCGGCGTGGCGATCATGTTGAAAACATTTCGATTGCAGTTGCGATTCTTAACGCCGCTGGTTCTGGTCATGATTGTGGCCGCCTACGTGGCACTGCCGTTAATGGACAAGATGGCACTTCGCTGGTTTGTACGCGACGTCGATGCCCGCAGCGCGCTGATTGCCAATGCTTTATCGGATTCGGTGGCCGACGCGTTACTGACGCAACGAACCGCGCGGCTAAAACGTTTGTTTAATCGCACAGCGCAAGATGACCGAGTTTTTGCCGTCGGTATTTGCGATACCGACGGACGCCTTGTGGAAAAGACCGACAGCTTCCCAGCTAAATTGCCCTGCAATGAGGCACTAACGCTGGCACAAAAGCCCGAGCCCCGGCTTGAATTGGCGGGCGGCCCGCTTTACCTAAGCGCGCATCCGGTGATGAGTGAAGCCCCATCGTCAACGGAGCTAAAACCAATAACTGAGGAAATAGAAGCATCGGTTTTGGTTGGGCATCTGATCTTACTGCACGATTTGAGTTTCATTGATCGTCGAAGTCAGGATACAAAACGCTATTTGATTACCTCGTTGACTATTCTGGGATTGGTATTGGCGCTAATAACTATGGTGGTGGCGCAACTGAGTTGGCATGGATGGGTGAAAGGCGTGCGCGCCATCCTTCGTGGCGACATGCTTGGCAGCCCAGTAACGCCGCCGTCAGAGCTTGAGCCTTTCGTTGCAGACCTTCGGGACAGGCTTCGCGATTTAGAAGATGAGTGTCGCCGCTCGCAGGGGCCGGAAGTCAGTTGGACTGCGGATCGCTTGCGCGCGCTTCTACATACGCAGTTACGGGGCGATCAAGTCATTGTTGTATCGAATCGAGAGCCCTACATTCACGAAAAAGGGCCTGATGGCATTAATGTCAAACGACCTGCAAGTGGGTTAGTCACAGCGGTCGAGCCGGTTATGCGGGCCTGTTCTGGCACCTGGATCGCGCATGGCAGCGGCAGCGCTGACCGAGATGTTGTTGATGCCTATGATCGAGTTGGCGTGCCGCCGGAGCGTCCGGAATATTCGCTGCGCCGGATATGGCTGACCGAGCAAGAGGAGCAAGGCTACTACTATGGTTTCGCAAATGAAGGGCTGTGGCCACTATGCCACGTCGCACATGTGCGGCCGGTATTCCGCGAATCAGATTGGGAGGCCTACAAAAAAATAAATCAACGTTTCGCCGATGCCGTCGTTGCCGAAGCGCGCAGTGATAACCCCGTGGTGCTCGTACAGGATTATCATTTCGCCTTGCTGCCCGCCATGATCCGCGAAAAGCTGCCGCTGGCAACCATTCTGACCTTCTGGCATATCCCCTGGCCAAACCCTGAGTCCTTTGGCATTTGTCCATGGCGTCGCGAAATTCTCGAGGGCATGTTGGGCAGCACAATTTTAGGATTTCATACGCGATTTCATTGCAAAAACTTCATGGAAACGGTTGATCGCTACCTTGAGGCACGGATCGAGCACGAACATTCGATTATTGCTTTTGGCGAAAAAGAAACCTACGTCGAAAGCTACCCGATCTCGATCGAGTGGCCGACAAAAGCAGCATCGGAGATGTGGAAACCCGTTGAGCAATGCCGACGCGAAGCATTGGAGCGAATAGGTCTGTCGGAAGATGTGTGCTTAGCGCTTGGAGTTGATCGCTTCGACTACACCAAAGGCATCATTGAGCGAATGAATGCCGTGGAACGATTGCTGGAAAAATATCCAGAATGGATTGGCCGATTTGTACTTGTCCAAGTGGCGTCACCAACGCGCAGTTTGCTTGATGAATATCGTAATTTTGCCGAGCGCGTCGACAAGTTGGTTGCGCGTATCAATGCACGTTTTGCAAGGCCAGGTTATCAACCCATATATCTGTTGGCTCAACACCACGACCACGGTGCGCTGCAGGAACTTTACCGGGCAGCGAACATGTGTGTCGTGACCAGCCTGCACGATGGCATGAATTTGGTTTGCAAGGAATTTGTAGCCGCTCGAGACGACGAACAGGGTGTGCTTATTCTGAGCCGATTCGCAGGCGCAGCACGCGAGATGACCGAAGCATTGATCGTCAATCCCTATCATGTGGAAGAAACCGCAGATGCCTTCCATTCGGCTGCCATGATGTCGCCAGCCGAACAGCGGGAACGATTGGCGAGCTTGCGCAATACCATCGCTGAGTTCAATGTGTTTCGTTGGGCAGGTAGAATGCTGTCGGATGCAGGCCGCTGGCGTCTACGCGCTCGGATCCAAGCGCGGGTGCGGCGCCATCAGGATTCCTGACGCTGCCAATCCGCGTACTAGCTGGGTGATGAGTTTGTTCTATATTCGTTTTTATGCAGCATGTGGGGTATAGCGCTAAGGCCCCGCGCTCACAGCCACACTAAACGCCGCCTGCGTTTCCAGAATTGGCGTGCCGAACCAGCGCATAAGCTGGAGCGCACCTGAGGTGCCTTCGCCAACGGCGCGAAAACTCAGCTCCCGCAAGCGCCCGATTTCCGCAAGTAGCGCACTGCCTAGCGCACAGCGTGCCAGCAAGATGCGTTTACCATCGGGCGTTTCACCTAATAATTGCGCCGCTGACAACTCACTGATCCATTCCCGTTGGCGCTTGCTGTGGGCGCGATCGCCTGCGGCGCGTCCGCGCGCAGCTGCGCCTCGAGTTGCGGTAGCTTTTGTATCAGTCGCTGCCAGTCACTCGGCCGAGGCAAGTTTGCGTTGTGCGCGTTTTGTATCGGCCCAATGCGCAGCTCGACGCGTCGATCTGGCTGGGCAAACATTTCGCGCGGCAATCGCAGCGTGCCCATCAAAGGAAACGCGCCCAACGCATAGAACAGCGCGCTGTTCTATGCGCGAATATTGACCGGCAAGATCCCTGCTTTGTGATCCTGAGCAAGCCGTAAAAACCTTTTGCTCCACTGACTGTCTTGGATACCCTGCCAGCCTAAGCGCGAGACGATCCCAGCCGGAAACACGATCACAGCGCCGCCGTTCGCCAAGCTCGATTGCGCAGCGCGATACGCGCCTAGATTGCCGCCTGCGGCCATCACATTGACGCCGATCAAAATCGGCTGCAGCGGCGTCAAGGCACTCTACCACTGGTTTGCCATGATCTTAAGATCGCGCCTAACTGCACCTATCGCACTGATTAAGCAAAGCGCGTCAATCGCACCTAGCGGATGGTTTGCGACAATTACTACCGGGCCGGTCTCGGGAATGCGTTCGCGTTCAATCTGATCGATTAAATAGCGCGCCTGCAAGAATTGCAATGCCGCATTTGCGAATGCGATGCTGTCCAAGCCTTCGGAGCGGTCTACAAAGTCCTTAAGCCGGACGCGATCACATTGAGGTAACGCAAAATCGATCACCTTAGCAGGGATCCGAGTGCGCCAACGGGATGGCACGAAAGGTAGCTTACTAACAACAAAACTGTTTATTTCCATGCACAGTGGCCTAATTCCAGTTTAAAAAAAATGGATAACAAGGCGCCGATCTCCCTGCGCACTGTGGCACCGGCGTTGCACCCAGATGACGATTTGAATACTGATAGCCATTCGTCTACAGCGTGTCCGCACCCAACAAAAAAGCCCAGATTACTCTGGGCTTTTTTTGTACTCGCAAGCGCGGGACTTACTTGTCTTTCACTTCCGTGAATTCCGCGTCCATCACATCGTCTTTCGGTGCTTCGGGTGGCGCACCTTCTGGCTCAGCGCCGCCTTCAGCTTTGGCGCGCGTTTGCGCCAATAGGCTTTGTGCGACTTCCATCAGCGCCTGATACTTCGCTTCAATTTGCACCTTGTTGTCGGATTTGACTGCAGATTCAGCTTCAGCAAGCGCTTGTTCGATTTTGGCGATTTGCGCACCATCGGTGCCTGAGCCGCCGTCTTTCAAAGCCTGTTTGGTGCTGTGAATCAAGCCTTCAGCTTGGTTACGTGCTTGCACCAATTCGTGGAATTTTTTGTCTTCCTCTTTATTGGCTTCCGCGTCACGCACCATTTGTTGAATTTCGGCTTCGGACAAACCGGAATTCGCCTTGATTTCGATTTTTTGCTCTTTGCCGGTTTTCTTGTCTTTGGCTTGCACGTGCATGATGCCGTTGGCGTCAATATCAAAAGTGACTTCGACTTGCGGCATGCCGCGAGGTGCGGCTTCGATACCCGCTAAATCAAACTTCGCCAAGGACTTGTTAAACTTCGCCTGCTCGCGTTCGCCCTGCAGCACGTGCACGGTAACCGCACTTTGGTTGTCTTCGGCGGTCGAAAACACTTGGCTTTGCTTGGTTGGAATGGTGGTGTTCTTTTCGATCAGCTTGGTGAACACGCCGCCCATGGTTTCGATGCCCAAAGACAGCGGCGTTACGTCAAGCAGCAGCACATCTTTGACCGTACCGCTGAGCACGCCGGCTTGAATCGCGGCACCTGCGGCAACGGCTTCGTCTGGATTGACGTCTTTACGTGGCTCTTTGCCGAAAAACTCTTTCACCGCTTCTTGCACTTTGGGCATGCGCGTCATACCACCGACCAAAATCACTTCAGTGACTTCATTCGCACGCAAATTCGCATCTTTCAACGCGATGCGGCAGGGCTCAATGGTCTTTGCCACCAAATCTGCCACTAAGCCTTCCAGCTTGGCGCGCGTCAGTTTGATGTTCATGTGCTTGGGGCCGTTTGCATCCATCGTGATGTAGGGCAAATTCACGTCAGTTTGCATGGCGCTGGAAAGCTCGCATTTCGCACGCTCAGCCGAATCTTTCAGGCGCTGCAATGCCAGCGGATCCTTGCGTAAGTCCAAGCCTTCTTGTTTTTGGAATTCTTCAACCAAGAAATCGATAATGCGCTTGTCGAAATCTTCGCCGCCTAAGAAAGTATCGCCATTGGTGGCCAACACTTCAAACTGCATTTCGCCATCAACTTGCGCAATTTCGATAATCGAAACGTCGAAGGTGCCACCGCCTAAGTCATAAACCGCAATTTTGCGATCACCACCCGCGCGCTTGTCCATGCCGTAAGCGAGGGCGGCCGCGGTTGGCTCGTTGATAATGCGTTTGACGTCCAAACCGGCGATGCGACCTGCGTCTTTAGTCGCTTGGCGCTGACTGTCATTGAAATACGCGGGCACGGTAATCACCGCTTCGGTAACGGCTTCGCCGAGATAGTCTTCGGCAGTTTTCTTCATTTTCATCAAGACACGCGCAGAAATTTCCGGCGGCGACATCTTTTTGCCGTTCACTTCAATCCAAGCGTCACCGTTGTCGGCGGCGACAATGTTGTAGGACACCAGATCCATATCCTTTTTCACCACATCTTCGGAAAACTTACGGCCAATCAGCCGCTTGACCGCAAACAGCGTGTTTTTCGGATTGGTTACCGCCTGGCGTTTTGCCGGTGCCCCGACGAGCACTTCGTCGTCTTTGGTAAATGCAACGATCGACGGTGTGGTGCGATCACCCTCGGCGTTTTCGATCACTTTCACTTGGCCGCCTTCCATCACTGCCACGCAGGAGTTGGTGGTGCCCAAGTCGATACCAATAATTCTACCCATGATGGATTCCTTCTAGTGTGTGTAGTGCGCGTGAGCCGCGCGACGGTTTTAATTTACTGACAGCAGTGATTTAGGGATGAAAATTCAAATTTCTAGGTGCGCTTTAAGATTGCGAAACAACAACCAAAGCTGGCCGCAGTAATCGTTCATTCAACAGATAACCCCGTTGAAAAACGGCGGTCACCGTGTTTGGCGCCACGCCTTCACCCGCTGGCTGAACCGTCATGGCTTGGTGCAAATCGGGATTAAAAACTTCGCCCATTGGGTTAATTTCTTTCACGCCGTTGTTTTCCAACGCCTTGGCCAGCATACGTAAAGTCGCTTCTTTGCCTTCAATCAGATGTTCTATTGTGGCTTTATCACTTTTCGCCACTTCTAACCCGCGCATGAGCGTGTCGGCTACCGGTAAAAGCTCTTGCAACAATTTTTCTGTGGCAAATTTACGCGCGTTTTCGCCGTCTTTCATAATTCGACGACGTTGATTTTCTGATTCTGCGCGAAACCGCAAAAACTCATCTTCCAGCGTCGCGATGCGCGCTTGCGCCTCGGCCAACTGCGTTAGTCCGTGATTTTCCCCAATCCCTACATTTTTATTGAGCACACCGTCGTTATCAAGGGTGTTTTCAGTCGCTGAATTATTACTGTTCTGCGAGTTTTGGGTCATTGAAGCCTCTGTAATGTCAATCGTGTGCTCAACTGGGTAAGGCCTAACGCCACAATTTCAAGGTAGCTAGGCCAAATTGTTCGCTTCAGCTTACCGTCGAGCAAATTTTCGCTTTCATCTCAACTAAACAGCCCCCATATATAGTGTCCACTTACTTACACAACGATAAAGGCATCTGCATATGGCGCTGTATCTGGAAAGCAGACACAAAGGCTCCAGCATTAAACGCGTCGTGATCGCCGTTTTGGGCAGCATTATCGCAGCGGGCGTGTTTGTACTTGGATTTTTTGCTTTGACTGCTGCAATAATGGTGGCGGCCGTAGCTTTTCTAGTCGGCGCGATCTGGTGGAAATTGAGCGGTAAGAAACGTTTCCAGGCCGCGACCAAACACGCGTTCAGTGCGGATTTTCCCCGCGCAGCTGGCATGGACGGGAAAACTACGCAGCACGCCAGCCACAGCGGCGGGCGGATCATTGAAGGCGAAATTGTGCGTCGTGACTAAATCTATGTATGAGTTTGTTAACGTAAATGCGCCGCAAGCAAGGCCGACCAGCTCTTGTTAATCAGCGCATATTCGTCCGGGCACTGCTCAGCACGCGCTTCGGGTAGCTCCCAATCTACCAATAAGT
>JBBQBR010000052.1:0-9414 GCA_038317875.1 Lysobacterales bacterium | reverse complement strand
AATAGCGGCGTATCGTAAAAGTTCGGGGCCTATGGTCATCGCAGCAGCTCCGGCAGCGGCGGCAATTGAGCGCTCACTCTGGCGCTAGCCGCAGCGAAATCAATTTCATCAAAGCGAACTTTGCCATCACAAAACTCATGTAAAAGCGCGCTCTGCCAAAGCCCGCGCGCTTGCGCTAATGCGTAGTTATAGCGGCTGAAACTGACCAGCTCATAGCGCGAAACAAAGTGCCCTGGGTGTGCTAATCCCAGCTTTTGCTCTAAGGCTTTACGCAAACGAAAATCTTCGTCCGCTACGTGGTCACGCATTTCGATGTAATTTTCAAGCGCCATTTCCGCGATTGCTTTGGCTTGTGGCTGGCGCGCAGCTGCATATTGAGCCAGCGCGTTTGCGCGTGTATGCGGCGCGGCTGCGGCCAAAATATCAGCCAATGCCACGCAATCTTCAAACGCGCAATTCATACCCTGCCCATGAAACGGCACAATCGCATGTGCGGCATCACCCAACAGCACAGCGCTATCGAGGTATTGCCAAATTGAACATTGCAGCGTACCCAAAAGCCCTTTCGGATGCTGCAAAATTTGCTGCGTTAAATCCGGTACCAAAGCGATCAGCTGCGGGAAATATTCCGAGCAAAATTCTTCAACTGCGACAGCTGAGTCCAGTGCCGCAAAGCTGGTCAGACCTTCATTTTGTAAAAACAGCGTCGCCGTAAAGGTTTTATCTGGATTTGGCAGCGCAATCACCATGAACCGTTCACGCGGCCAAATATGCAGCGCGCCGGGGGCCAAAGCAAATTCACCCGCCGCATTCGCCGGAATGGCAATTTCTTTGTAGCCGTGGTCCAAAAAATCAACGTGCGGCGGTGTTTCAGTCGGATTTTGTGCAGCGATTGCTTCACGCAGCACCGAACCCGCGCCATCTGCACCCAAAATCAGCTCGAACCCGATGGTGATGTGGTCACCCGCGCGCTCAACCACCGCTGTTTTCGCGACCAAATCAACGCTGATCAAACGCTCATCATAGTAGCTTTGCACACCCGCGCCTTTCGCTGCTTCGAGCAGCGTGCGATTGAGCCGCGCCCGGTACACCGACCAAATCGCTTTATCACCACGGGCAGAATAGGTTTGAAAGTTTTCACTGCCGTCACTCAAGTGCACTTGACGCCCGGGCATGGCAATCGCCTGCGCCAGCACCGCATCCACAATGCGCTCACCGGATTGGCCGTGCATAAATCCAGCGCATTCCAGCGCATAGCGGCCGCGCTCTGCCAGCGCTAGATTAATCGAGCGTCCTGCCGCCAGCTGCTCAAGCTCAACCGAGGAGCGCTTTTCGGAAATTGCGACATTAAAGCCGCGCTTGGCGAGCAGCGTGGCAAGTAGTGCGCCCGCCAAACCTGCGCCGACAATCCACATGGGGCGAAACTCAATGCTGGTCGAACCTGAGGTATTTTTAATAGCAGTCATGCTCATGCGCCTCCAACAAAATGACAACGCATCGCCGCAACCAACGCATCAATATCCTCAAGCGTGTTGTAAAGCGGCACGGGTGCGACGCGAATCACATCAGGTTCGCGCCAATCGGCCACAATATTCGCTGTGGCCAATGCCTGAAAACAAGCACGCCCAGCTTGCTGCCCACACGTTTCTTGACCATCGAGCACTCGCAAACTGAGCTGACAGCCCCGCTGCGCTGGGTCTGACGGGGTAATAATCTTGACAAAATCAGTGAGCTCATCGGTAATTTTGCGGCTCAGTTCGCCGGTCAAAAACATCGAGCGTTGACGCAAATTCGCGATACCAACACGACTGAATTGCGCCAAAGATGCGCGCAACGGCGCTAGCGAGAAAATGGGCGGATTAGATAGCTGCCAACCATCGGCGCCCGGCGTCGGCTCAAAATTCGACCGCATTTGAAAGCGCGTATCTGCGCGATGGCCCCACCAGCCAGCTAAGCGGATCAAATCACTAGTGGCATGACGCTCGTGCACGAACGCGCCAGCAACTGCACCCGGGCCACTATTGAGATATTTGTAACTGCACCAAACCGCAAAATCCGCACCGGAATTATGCAAATTGACTTCCATATTGCCAACCGCGTGCGCCAAATCAAAGCCCACCTTTGCACCGACCGCATGCGCGGCTTTCGCAATGCGCGCCAAATCAAAAGCCTGTCCGGTGGCGTATTGCACACCGGGCATGAGTACCAATGCCAAGCGCTCACCCAATGCGGCAATCGCTAAATCAATTGCTGTTGGGTCCAAAAAATCAGATCCCGGTTCGGGCGAAAGTTCGACTAGGCAAGTATCCAGCTCCAAACCATGCAGCTTGAGCTGCGATTCCACCGCGTGGCGATCTGAAGGGAACGCGCGCGCCTCCATCATAATGACGTTGCGCGTCAATGTTGGCCGAAAGAAACTAGTCATCAGCAAGTGCAAATTGACGGTTAAGGTATTCATCGCAACGACCTCGATTGGCTTGGCGCCCACCAGCGTGGCTAGATCATCACGTACTAATTCGTGATAGCGCATCCAGGGGGCTGAACCTTTGAAGTGGCCTTCTACGCCCTCAACCGCCCAGGCATCGAGCGCTTCCAGAACCATCGCTTTCGCCGCTTTCGGCATCAATCCCAAGGAATTACCGCAAAAATAATGCACCGGGCGGCCGTACGCTTCTGGAATTGCGAATTCGGTGCGCAAACACGCTATCGCGTCCGCTGCCGAGCCCGCGCTTAACAAGGATGGGGAAATAGCAGCAATGCTCATGGTTATATCACTCAACTTCTATCAAACTTAATCCATGAGGCTATCACTTTCCGACTTTTATACACACGCTCGCTTTTTTGCTAAATCGAAAATTTGCGCATTTTTCATTATTAGAACCGCTGCAATTTCAAACCTTGCGATTGCGGCGTTGTTTTTGCTGCTGAGCACGCTCGCGAACGCAGCGTCGTTTCCGAACTTAGGTGCGCGTGATATTCGCCCTCCGACCACCGGGGACGGTGCGGTTGGCGATAGCTACGGCGCACGCGTCGCAGTGTGCGATGGCGAACTATTAGTCGCTGCCACTGGCGATCAAACCCCGATCCCAAACAGTGCAAATGGGCAGTCAGCTGGCAGTGTTTATCGCTTCCAAATAACCGCGAGTGGGCTTTTGCCAATTGGCAAAATCTCGTTGCCGAACGTCGAACAAAGTGCGCTATTCGGTATTAGCCTGAGCTGCGATTCTACGGAGCTTTTTATCGGCGCGCCGGGTGTGGGCACAACCAATTTTGATTCTGATGCGGGAACCGTTTTTCGCTATCTGCGTAGCAGCGGAGCGTGGCTATTTAACGGCGAAGTTCCGGGCGCGCGCGCCATTGGTGGCGCACGGTTTGGAATTAGCACTGCACTAAGTCAGAACGTTTTAGTCGTCGGCGCACCTGGGGAATCCGCAGCTTACATCTATCGGCGCACTGGACTCAGCTTGAGCGCACCGCAACGTTTACAGGCAAATGGGCTGGCTGAAGACAGTAATTTTGGGCTCAGCGTTGCGCTGGGCGGTGCAAGTACGGCTAGCGAATTGGCCATTGCTGCACCAGTAGGGGCAGGTGGCACAGTGGTGCGCTACGCATTGAGCACGCCGGCGTTTGAAATTTCGCGGATTGCAGGTCAGCCTAGTTTTGGCCGCGGCTTGGCGTACTTAGGCACGCAGCTTTGGATCGGTACGCCTGATCGCAATGGCGCTGTAGGTCAAGTGGATATTTTTGAACTTAACACTGGCGCAATTATACAAACGCTAGACGCACCCCGCTCAGGTGGTCCAGTGGAACAATTTGGCGAAAGCATTACGACATTTGGAAATACCGTTAGCGTATCAGCGCCAGCCGCGCGTCTAAACCTGACCGATGGCGAAGGTGCTGTACATCTTTACACCAACGTCAGCGGGCTTTGGCAACGAAAAAGCACGCTGCAGCCGCCTGCCGCTGGAAATACGCCGCGCGCGGACGCATTTGGCTATAGCGTTGCAATCGCCACGAGCGGGATTTACGTGGGCGCACCGTATAGTGAAGCCGGCGGGCACCCAACGCAGGGGCGCGCCTACCGATTTAGCCTGCAAAGCGTGCCAATGGGCAGTGTCGACAGTGGCCGAGGTGCCGCTTTTGATCGCTTTGGGTCCGCGCTAGCCATCTCACAAAGGCCGAGCGCACTCGCTAATGCGCAAGGCGACTATGCCATTGTTGGCGCATTTTTGGTCGACAGCCCAAGTGGTATTGAAACGGGCGAAGCCTACATCTATCGCCGCAAGCGCGCTGGCTGGGCGCTTGAGGCCACACTGAGCCCGCCGGATATTTTAGAGGAGCAACGCTTTGGCGTCGCGGTGGACATTGACGGGGATTTAGCGGTCGTAGGTTCGTATTGGGATGTTATTCAAGGCTCGGTGGACGCCGGTTCTGCCTATGTTTTTAGGCGTGTCGAACGCATCCCCGGCAGACCTTCCTGGCAATTTTTGCAAAAACTAACGGCACCTCAACCGCGTGAGCGCGCGCTTTTTGGTTTTGCGGTCGCTATTGATGGGGATCGGATAGCGGTCGGTGCGCGCGGCGACAGTGAGTTCTTTACCGAACAAGGCGGCGTCGTGTTCTTTAAGCGCGACCGCAACGGCCTATTCCAACCCGGACCAATGCTGCGGCCACCAGACAGTGCGCCGTTCGATACATTTGCAGCGTTCTTAGATCTTTCCGGTGACACCGCACTCATCGGTGCGCCCGGTGCCGCGCGCAAAGGCATCAATGCAGGCGGCAGAGCCTATTTATACAGCGCAGCCCCAGGTAGCAATGACTGGCGCTTCAGCCAAACCTTAATAGACCCAAACGGGGCCGCAGGTGACGGCTTTGGTTTCGCAATTGCCCTTGGCACAAATCCAAACCGCGTCTATGTAGGCTCGCCATTTACTACAGAGGCCGGCGCGCCCGCTGTTGGCCGCGCGCTGGAATTTCGACCGCCTGTGGCTGGAACAATTGACTCGGATTGGACGCTTGTACGCAGCATCGCCAGCCCTGTTACCGCGCCAGGCACCCAGTTTGCCACATCCCTTGCAGCGCACCCGGACGGCGTCGTTTTAGGGGCAGTTGGCTTCGATAATGCCGGGCTACCGGATATAGGAGCGGGATTTCTGGCGCCACACTTTAAAGCCGCAAGTATTTTGCAGGCGCCCCTAATTGCCCGCGCCGCGACCGGCCGATTCGTGGCTGCAAGCCCTTCTGGCCTAGCCCTGTTTGGCGCACCGGGCGTTTTCACGGTAAACCCGCAAGAAGGCGCAGTTTTCGAGCTGTCGGGCGAAAATTTATTTGGTGATGGCTTTGAAGATTAGCGGCCCAAATCTGCGGGCATGAGCAAAAGTTCACCCATCGCTATCTGGGTGACCACGCCACCCACCGCGACCTCGCCGGTTTCAGAAACGATCATTTGCACCCTACCATCGCGGCCCAAAGCACGACCTTGGCGCGCTCTGTAGTTTCTGGGCAAAGTACCAAAGTCATTATTGATATGTAAAAACGCTGCTATGGCGGCGTTACCGCTACCGGTAACCGGATCCTCCGTGATCCCATCCAATGGCACAAAACACCTTACCTCAAGATACTCACCTTCAGCATCTACGCCACGTGCGAAAGCCGCTAAACCGATATTGCAATGTGCCAAGTTCCATACCGCCATTGCAGCAAAGTCCGGCTTTACCGCCAACAGTGCGTCGGCAGAGCTAAATTCCGCAACCGCCCAGCGTGGGCCCAATGCAATCACCGCCGGGGCAGATCCGCGCGGCGCAAGCCCACAAATACGCGCCAATTCCTGGCCCGCATTTAACTCAATCGGGGTTAACGTTGCCGAAGGGGCCTGCACAAACCAATGCGTATCATCGCGCCAGATAGTGAGCGCCCCAGCGGCGCAATGCTGGACGTAATGGTGCGTATCGGAGCTTAAAAAGCCAGCGGCGAAAAGCGCTGCGGCCGAACCGATACTTGGGTGCCCAGCGAATGGAAGTTCTTGCTTCGGCGTGAAAATGCGAACGGTGTAACTCAAACCATCGGCTGCTGGCTGCACAAACGTGCTTTCAGATAAGTTCAACCAGCTTGCAATTCGTTGCATATTTTCAGCATCAATCTGCGACGCGCCATCAACAATAACCACCGCAAGCGGGTTGCCAAAAAACTTGCGCTCGGAAAATACATCGACATGAAGAATTTGAATCATTTTAGCGGCGCCATTTGGTCATTAAGGTAAAATTTAGCGCTTCAAAGATGCAGATTTAAACTAAACAGCGTCCAATTTAAAAAGCCAGCGAATGCCACCCAAGCCAAGTAGGGCAGCATCAGCAAACCAGCCACCTTATCGCGCCGATAAAATAATGCCACCAACGCGATGATCGCCAAGTTGAGCAAGATAATATCGACTAGCGCCCAGTCTAATCGGTGCAACCCAAAGAAAAAGTACGACCAGAGCGCATTGGGAATAAGGTGCAGAAACCAAAAGATTATGGCCACATCCTTTTTCTGACAACGCCAAACCCGCCAAACAGCAATCACATTAGCGAGATATAACAGTGTCCAAACCGGCCCAAACAACCACGATGGTGGGTTCCAATCCGGTTTAATCAAGCTGGAATACCATGGGCCCGGTGCGAACATTGCTCCAAAAGCCGCCGTTAAAAATGCCGCAGCAAGAAATATTGCAAGCGCCGCTACGTTTCCCTTATTCACGCGAATGCTGAACCTATCAAAATAAGCATCCCGCTACTTGGCACGTGCCGCAAGCGCCGCTTGAATATCCGCCAATAGCCCAGCGTCATTTGGTTTTATACTGCTGGGATAGGCCTTAAGAATCGTGCCGTCCGCGCCAATCAAATATTTATGGAAATTCCATCCAGGGGTTGAGCCAGTGGCTTTGATCAAGCCTTGATAAAACGGATTGACATTGCCGCCTTTCACGCTGGTTTTTTCATACATTGGAAATTTGACGCCGTAGGTAAGCGTGCAGAATTCTTGAATCTGCTCCTCAGTTCCAGGTTCTTGCCCACCAAACTCGTTGCTCGGGAAGCCAATGACGGAAAAGCCTTTATCGGCCAAACTCGCGTGCAATGCTTCCAATCCTTCATATTGCGGCGTATAGCCGCATTTTGATGCCGTGTTGACCACTAATAAAACTTCGTTCGCGTGCTTTTCACACAGTTTGACCGCTACTTTGCCAGCCAGGGGGCGGAAACTGAAATCGAGTGATGGCGCGCATTTCGCCAATGCAGCGTTAGTCATAAAAACTCCCAACAGAGCGGAAAAAATTAGAGATCGCATGGTGTTTACCTTTTGGTGGACTCAGCAGTTGGTTCGCACACTTTTGCAACCGATTAAAAGTGTGGGCGTATTAGCGTGTGGCTGACGTCAAAATAAGAGCGGTGAAAGGCTAACGCTTGCTAACTTAATCTTCATCAGGCAGGGCAGCTCGAATTGCCTGCGCTTCGTCCCAATTGCCAATTAACAGCTCAACCAGTTTAGGTTCAAATTTAACGCCACTTTGGGCGCGTATGAAGTTTTGAATATCCTGATCAGACCAAGGATTTTTGTAACAGCGGCGGCTGCCAAGCGCATCAAACACATCGGCCAATGCCGTAATTCGCCCAGCAATCGAGATATCCTCGCCGCGCAGCTGCATCGGGTAGCCTGAGCCGTCCCAGTTTTCGTGGTGTTGCGCGGCAATTTTACTCGCCAACATCATCAGTGGCCGGCGTGATCCAGCCAACATATTCGCGCCTAAATCAGTATGTGTGCGCATAACGTTGGTTTCATCGCCCGTATGCGGCCCAGGCTTATTCAAAATATCGTCGGGAATGCCGATTTTGCCAATGTCGTGCAGTGGCGCGGCGAATTTCAACTGCGCACATTCGCTTTCGCTCAGCCCGTAGCAGCGCCCCAGCAGCTCTGCAATCACACCGACCCGACGCACATGGTTTGCAGTTTCCTTGCTGCGCGTTTCCGCTGCACCGGCCAACATGTAGACCATTTCCAACTGGGAATCGAATAATTCCTGCGTAAGGTGCAAATTTTCAAACGCAATCGATACATTGGTACAAAAAAGCTCGACCAAACGATATTCCAGATCGGTCAATTGCCAATTTTCACCCACATAAAGCAAGCTTTCCGACTTTTCGCTATCGGTAAAAAAAAGCACGTAATGGTCGCGTTTGAAAAGACTCTGACGACTTAGATAAGCGGCGCGAAGCGATTCGGCTATATGCGGCGGTAAATTGACGTCGGCAAATTCGTCAATGTATTTTTCGTATTCGCCATTTGCTGCCGCCACGACAAAGTGCTCGGGCTCAGACCCATCATTATTGCGAACTTTGCAATACAGTGCGCCCTTGCGCATACCCAGCAAACCCGTAATTTGATTCAATACCGCGGAGGCAAATTCGTGATTTTTTTGATGACTGAAAATATGCGCTGAAGCCTGAATTACTCGCTCCAGACCGCGCTTTTGCTGCTCAATAATCATCACATCACGATACGCCCGCAGCGTGGCGTAAAGCGTGGTGTAGAGTTTTTGCGCGGTCAGTTCGGTTTTGTCTTTGTAGTCATTGATATCGTAATTCGCAATGACGTCTTGCTCAGGCGCTTGTCCGGGTTGCCCCGTACGCAAGACAATGCGAATAAAGTTATTTGCAAGCTCTGAGCGGATGTATTTCACCAAATCAAGCCCGGCGGTTTCGTGCTCCATCACTACATCAAGCAAAACCAGCGCCAAATCAGGTGTATCGCGCAATAAAACGCGTGCTTCATTGCCGGAATAGGCATGAAAGAACTTTAGCGGTCGTTGCTCAAAGCGAAAATTGCCAAGCACCAGCTTGGTCACCTCATGAACCCCCGGTTCATCGTCCACGATCAAAACATTCCAGGGCTCGACGTCCAGGTTGGTCTCTTCGGCAAAACTAAAAAGCGTGTCAGTCACTATGGCCTCGCGTCATTAAGTTGAGGAAATAAACCTTCTGGATCAGGGAAGCTAAAAATAGCTGCCTAAAACTTTTACTTCAAATCAATTCGTACAACTTCGTTTAAGCGCGCCAAGGCAAGCTCGATCAATCTTGCATCGTAATTCAAAATGCGCTTGATCGCCTCTTGAAAATCACTTTTTGGTTTGAGTTCGGCGAACCCGCGTTGTATAAAGCTTCGCACAGGTGGCGCAGCTAGGCGCAAATCAAACGCAATCTCGGTGCGTGCCGCCAAGAGTGAAACCAAGTCGTTTAAGTCATCGCTACTCTGAAAATTTGCTAGCCCACGCCCGAGGAAGGCCTCCAGTTTCATCGCCATAAAGAACGCAACATTCGCGATTTTGACATTTAAATCCGGCCCCGCCATCATTTTTCGCGGCATTGCAAAAGCGTCGCGAAT
>JBBQBR010000051.1:0-9480 GCA_038317875.1 Lysobacterales bacterium | reverse complement strand
TCATCGGTAATGCCTGAAACTGATGCGCCATTACCTTCAAGCTGGGTGGCAATCGCTGTATTAATATGCAAAAAGGTTGCAGCAGCCGCCGTAATCGAAGCAAAGGGCGGGCTTTCTGTCACCGAAGCACTGTCACGCGATGCAACCCGGCCTTTGTAGGCAACCAGCGTTTGATCGCTAGTCGTGCCATCAAAGAAGATCACGTTGGTAGCACTAGGCGTGCCCGCAAAAAAATTGTTGTTGTTACTCGTTGCGCCGTAACTGGTCAAAGTCGCGCTTGATCGGCGATAGGCAGAGGTGAAGCCAGAACCCGCCGCGGTCGAAAGATTCACGAAATTGTTGTTGCGCAAAGTCACTACTGGAGTAGATGACACGCTGACTGCTGCGGAGCCGAAGTTGACGCCTACACTCGTGGCAGCCAAACGCACCGTGTTGTAAGACGCGTTAACGGTCGTGCCACCCGTAAAGTTAAGCCCGGCGATTGAATTTGTTGCGCCCGAGTTCGGTAAGAACAGATCGCCAATAATGTTGTTGTTGACATTAAACGTGGTGCCGCCGCTAACCGTTATGCCAAACACGCCGCTAGACGCGTTGGTTCCCGTCAAGTTATAGATCTTATTGCGTGCCAGAGTGACTGCGGTGCCACTCGCACCGACTATACCGGTCACGTTGTTAGCGCCGCTTGAGCTCAGGGTGTGCACGGTATTTTGACTTAAAGTCGAAGTACCGCTTGAACCCGTGGTCATCCCCGTCACCGTACCGCCGCCGCTAAGCATGCTAACCAAGTTATTGGACACCGTTTGTGTGCCACCAAAACCGATCGACATACCGGTAATCGAGCTGGTGCTGCCGCCGTTGGTCCAATTGCTAAAAGTATTGCCAGTGACCACTTTTGTTACGGTGACCCCGCCACCGCCGTCGGTACTGGACCATCCAGCCTGACCGGTTGTGCCCGTCACGGTAATATTAGAAAAATTATTATTATTGTTGTTGGCAAATGTTCCAGCCGGTGAGGAGGCATTATCCAAATACAAAGTAACCGTGCCACCTACACCAGTTTTGCTAAAAGCCGTAACGATGCTGTTGGAGTTAACATTTTTGGTGCCACCAGCAGGCAGAGTGAAGCCGTTTGCGATAAAGTTGACCAAACCCGTTGAATTGACGACCAAATTTGTAAACGTATTATTATTAATATTGGCGTTAAGCACCACGCCTAAATTACTAATAAACGTCGTTCCACCGGAAGATGCGGCCAGATTAAAGCTGGCATCGGTGAAATTATTGGCGTTGATATTAATCGTGGTGGTGGCATTGCCGGTCGTTGTTTCAACAATAATGCCCTGCAAAACAACGGCTACTGCACCGCCACGTAGCCCAATCGTATTGTTATTGATACTGTTTGTGATGGTGCCTAAGGGCGCTACTGTAAACGTAGGGATGTAAACGGCCCGCAGGGTTCCGGTGCTAGTCGCAGTCGGAATTGTTGTCGCCGTTGAGGAGACGATGCTATTAAAAGAGACGTTGAAATTTTTGGTGTTGCGAACCAGTACGCCGCTAACGCTAGTCGAGACGTTCGCGAACGAGGTCGCAACGGTCGTGGTACCGAAATTGCTGAGCGTGTTGCCGGTAGCGACACTGCCACCACCAATGTCAACGCCATCGTTCGCATCGGCCGCAGCCGTCGGGCCAACCACCACGATACCGACGTTGACGTTATTAATTGTGTTGCCATAAATTTTCAAACCACTATTTCCGCCGGCAGCGCCAGTGCCGCTCGCGGGAGTCGTCATTGCAGTCGCGGTGTGCGTTGCGTTCGCGTAAATGCCAAACGTGTTGTTTGAGGCGCGATTGAGCGAAATAGTGTTGTTTTGAATCGTGACGTTCTGGGCGTTATCGGTAGCACTCGCATAAAACAAGGCGACGCCGAACTCGGTCATGTTGTTTGTTGCCGACGGCGTGGTCGTGTTACCGGCGTTTTCCTGCATCGTAAAGCCGCTGAGCGTTACATTGTCGGTGCCGACAATTTTGAAAATCGCATCGTTCACCGAGGCAACCACTTGCGCGCCACTTGCGGTGACCGTGTTCGCGTTACCAACAATCGCCAACGGATTTGCCGCGCTCGCCGTCGTCGTCGCAATACTGTAGCCACCTGCAGGTGCCGTCTGCGCGTTGCCTGCAAGCAAATTCAGTGTCGCACCACCCGCACCGACGCCAACGGCGTTGACGTCTGCGATCGCGGCTGCAAGATCGGCGTAATCACCTGGAATATTTTTGGTTCCCGAAACCTGGGCGTGCGCGGCCCCAATCAAACCTACCGCGAGCACACTTGCGCTCAGCACACGTGCAAAAACCCCACTCTTGGGGCGCAACATTATTTCTTTCATAGCTCACAAACCTCGACGTTTTTGGACGATCACAGATGTTTTTTTAACGCTACCGCTTGGTTTAGGGCTGCCAACCCGGCGGGTGAAGAGTTTTGCCTTAAGCAAAACATTGAAACCAAACTTGTTCGACTACAGCGCTTTACCTTCGGCAAACGCTATTCACTGCTCAAAAGCTTGAATTGATGTGCACGAATACGGTGCAAAACCCTTATTCGACCCCTGCGACCCCCACAGTTATGCGCCAAATGTCGAGAAACGTGTTTGACGGGCAACTATGAAGGAAAGATAAATACCACAAAAATGGTTTGAGTGGCTAAATTTGACGGCATCGCATGGGAGAAATTAGGTAAAAAAAATTGCGCTCGGACGGTTAGTGCGCAAACTAAGTTTGTTACATTTGCCTTTATTTATGCAGAAAGTGACATGGCGAGAATCGCCCTAGCTTGCGGACACCCCGCCATAGCTTGCGGACACCCAATTTTCCAACCCCAGCCCCGAAATACGCTCGAATTCTCGGGTGTTATTCGTAACTAACGTCGCTGATTCAGCTAAAGCATGGCAGGCAATCCAAAGATCATTCGCGCCTATAAGCGTGCCAGCGCTTTGTAAGCGTGTGTATTGGATCGCATAGTGTTTGCAAAGTGCTTGGTTTGTTTGATACCAAACCGGTATTTGGCGGGTTAGCCTAGTCAAATTTTGCTCGCATTCCTGCGGGCGATTGCTTCGTGCTACGCCTTTAAGCAACTCAGCGTAAGTTATGAATGACATGCCTAGCGCCACAGTGGCGGGCAAAGCATTGATGTGCTCTGCAACACTAGGCGGTCTATTTTTTATCAAATAGATCAAGATATTGGTATCAAGCAGATATTTCAAAAATCCTCCCGATCTTGCATGACACTCGTTTCTGCCTGCCCCAATTCCAACGCCGCGATGAAATCATCGTCAAAACCAGCAAGTGCTTCTAAAATTGCGCTACCCCGCGCTGTTGGCAATGGATGTATGAGTAAATCCCCGTCGCTGGTTCGGCTAATCTCAACACGCGATGCCTCAAGCCGGAATTCCTGGGGGATTCGGACGGCTTGGCTATTACCATTGATAAAAACTCGACTAAAAACAGATTGCATTTGCAATTCCTTCATGCGTTTTCAGATCCTTCATGCGTTTTAGTGTGTACTTTCAAGTGTGTATACTAGCTCTTTAGGTTGAGGTTGCAATCGACAATTTTTCAAATTCGATAATTACTTGAAAAGTACGAACGTTCGGTTTATAGTGCGCCCATGAAAACGCAAACCAACCAATCGAGCATCTTAAGCAAGGGCGCAGCAACACGCGATGCCATCGTGCTAGCCGCATTAAAACTTGCCGAAACCGGGGGCCTAGAAGGCTTGAGCATTGGCAATGTAGCTGAGCGCGTCGGCATGAGTAAAAGTGGCGTATTTGCGCACTTTGGCTCGCGTGAGGACTTGCAATTAGCGGTATTGAAAGCCGCGACCGAAAACTTTTCGGAAGCGGTGTTTTACCCAGCAATTAAGCTCAAGCGCGGTTTGCCTCGATTGCGCGCG
This sequence comes from Lysobacterales bacterium, assembly GCA_038317875.1. Lineage (GTDB taxonomy): Bacteria > Pseudomonadota > Gammaproteobacteria > Xanthomonadales > SZUA-5 > JANNYA01. Next base: position 5,534 of record JBBQBR010000051.1, on the reverse strand, counting down.
GTGCTGGAAAACATGATTGAGTTCTATCAGGGCTTAGCCAATGGCTGCGTGATTTTGTCGGCCTCGCATGAGTTTGATGATCAGCCGGGCCCGGTGCGCGATGCGGTATTGGCATATTTGCGCCAATTGCGCAGCGAGTTGGTGCGCGCGGCGCGCTATGCAGTGGAAGCGGGCGAGCTTGATCCGCAGGTAGACGCAGAACAATTCGGCTTTGAGTGCTTTGGCATTTTTTTAGCCGTGCATCATGATTTGCGCGCATTTCGCGACCCTGATTCCGCCGCTCGCGGGCGATCTGCGTTTACGCGATTGCTGAAGCGCTCGATTCCTGTATCCAACCTATTATCTAATCAATCGGAGTAACGAGTATGGGCTCAGTTGCACTTGCCAATCGCGGCCGCAAAAATAGCACGACCGTTCGAGCTGAAATGGCGGTAAGCGCGCACCTGCCGCGCGAAATCAGTAAACGCGGCTTTTTAGCGCGCATCATGCTGCTTCGATTGCCGTTTTTTAACCGCGCCGAGCGTGCCGCTGATTTGTTCTGTACGCCGATGCCCGGCACGCGCGCCCGCAGCTTAACTGTCGCGGCCCCCGAATTTATGCGCCAAACCATCACGGAAGGCGCAATCCGCTACCAAGCCTACATTTTGGGGAACCCAACTCAGCAACCCTATATATTGTGTGCGCATGGTTGGAGCAGCTTCGGCCTGCGCTTCGCACCTTGGGCGCGCGCCGCACAAGCGGCTGGATTTGCCTTGGTCAGCTTCGATCACAGTGCACACGGCCGCAGTAGCGGGCATTTGGCGACCTTTCCGAGCTTTGTTGCCGGCATCAACGCGATGCGCGGCGCATTCGGCGCCCCGGCGGCGGCGGTTGGGCATTCATTTGGCGCGGCCGCACTGGCGCTGGCCGCCGCTGAAAACGCCCTGCACTGCCCACTGGTATTGGTTGCACCACCGGCTGATCTGATGGTGGCGATTCGTTTTTTTGTGCGTCGCGTCAAGCTGCCCATGCGTTTTGTTGACGCCATTGCAGCGGTAATCAGTGCGCGCGTGGGCCGCGATGTGAGGAGTTTTGCCGCCAAGACCTCGACCGTCAACATTCGTCAACGCGTGCTGGTGATCCATGATGTTGCCGATAACGAAGTCAGCTGGAATGCCGGCGCGCAATACGCAATGCTGGCAACGAATGCGCGCATGCTCAGCACAACCGGATTAGGCCACCACCGAGTGCTTAACGATGACAGCACGATTCGCGCCGCACTTGCGCACATTTCAGGTGCGTCTATTTCAGGTCACCCTGTCGGCGAAAAACTATTGGTTTCCAATGCCGACTTGCAAGACGCCTTAGCGTAGGATTTTTCGCTCAAAAATTTACCTTTTCAGTTGAAAAAGCTTCGGAAGCCTGAAATCAGAAATTTATTTTGCCTTAATGCATCGAAATTTAGGGTTTTATGTGAAGAACCCGTTGCTGGAATGTAACGGGTAGGTAAAAATCAGGTGATGCATGCCTCCATACTCAATCACGCGCGATACCGCTATCTGTGGGTCACCCTAGTCCTCGTTCTGGGGTCGATCATCGCCTATTTTTGGCAACAGCCTGTTGGGCCACCCAATGGCGGCTCTTGGTTGGGATACACATTAGGCACCATTTCAGCCGTTTTGATCATTTGGCTGATGCTTTTAGGGATACGCAAACGTCGTTATGCGTCCAATATGGGCTCAGTGCGTGGCTGGACCAGCGCACATATCTATTTAGGCACTTCGCTGCTGTTGATCGGTCTGCTGCACTCGGGCTTTCAGTTTGGTTGGAACATCCATACTCTTTGCCTGTTTTTGATGTTTGCCGTGATCTTTTCCGGCTTTTTCGGCGTGTTTGCCTACCTGCGCTATCCCGCACTGATGACGCAAAACCGTGGTAACACCACGCGCGATCAGATGATCGAAGAAATTACCGAGCTAGATAAGACGGCTTTGCAATTAGCCGATCAAGTCGACAAAGCGGTGCATGACGTGGTGTTGCGCTCCGTCCAAAAAACCAAATTAGGCGGTAATTTTTACGCGCAGCTGACCGCTAAAGACGAGTCGGGTGCGGCCATTATTCGATTGCGGCAAGCGGTAATGGAATACAAGCCCGGAACCGATCAGCCTAAAAAGCAGGCGGGCTCGCAAACGATGGTGATGATGGTTGATTTCCTCTCCAACACGTCTAACGACAAGCAAGCTGAAGCGCTGCGCCGCTTACTCGATATTATGTGTAGACGCCAATCCTTGGCCACGAAAGTCGCGCGCGATATCCAAATCGCGGCGTTGATGGAAATTTGGCTGTTCGTGCATGTGCCGCTGAGTTTTGCCCTACTGGCAACGCTCATTGCGCACATTGTTTCTGTTTTTTTCTACTGGTAGGGGCCAGCGAATATGAAATGGCTCATCCGCCGTGTTATCAAAAAGGGCAAAGGCGCACTACAGTATGAAGAAGACGAACATTACGGCGATGAGCTGTCGATGGGGCGCGGCGGCAATCAAGCGATTTTTGTACCGGATTTGCGGGTAGCGCTGGAACACGTCCGTGTTCGCGCATTGCCCGGGGGCAAGAAATACCGCATCGAATCATTGATAGCGGCCGGTGTGCGTATCAATGGCCACATTGAACAAGCCGCAACCGTAGGACAAGGCGCGAACGTCGAATTAGGTGGTACACGCGTTACCTTTATTACGGCACCCGAAGGCTTCGAGGCCGCTGTCGAAGTTTCACCGATTGATAAGACCGAACAAGCGGCTATTAAAGAAGCCGATCGCCTGCCGAGCACTCTGTTGGAAACTGGTTTGAGCAAACGCCGCCCGTCATGGCTGCTGTTCGCATTCTTTTTAATAACTTGCCTATTGATTCCGCTGGCGACGCACTATGTTCCTGCTGTTGGGGCAAAATTGCGCGGCACGCCGCTGTCGACTCAAATCTGGAGCAGCGGCGAATTAGCCGCAGCACACCACTATTTCGAGCAAGATTGCCAGCAGTGCCATGAGAAAGGCTTTGTCTCAGTCAAAGATGATAAATGTCTGACCTGTCACGCTGAAACCAAGGCGCATGCAGATCCAAAACAGTTTGCGTTGTTTGAGCTGGCCGATGCCGACTGTGCGTTTTGCCATCGCGACCACAATGGCAAAAGCGGCATCATTCCGCCGAACCAACACCTTTGTTCCGACTGCCATACCGATCTCAAGGCACGCACGAACGGCGTTAGCAAACTTGCGCAAGTCGGCGATTTTGGCACCAACCACCCGCAGTTTAAGGTCAATTTGCCCGCGTGGAATGCCAAAGGCGAATTTGCCCCTACCCGCGTCAGTATGGAAGGCAAATTATCTGAGCTATCTGGCTTGAAATATCCGCACAACAAACACGTCGGTTTAGTCGATGGTTTGAACTCTCCAGACGGCAAGAAAAACCTGACCTGCGCCAGCTGCCATACCCCTGAACCGGGCGGCGCGCGTATGAAGCCGGTGGATTTTGAAACGATGTGTCAAGACTGCCATCGACTCACGTTTGATCGCCTTGCCGGTGATCGCCAAGTGCGCCATGCGAACGTGCCGGAAGTGCTCGCGCAACTGGGCGAATACTATGCAAAGCGCGCCCTTGATGGCGACTATGAAGAGGCCGCTGCACCAACGGTGGTGCGCCGACGTCGCATTCCCGGGCAAGCAAATGCTGCGATTAGTGCGGACGAAAAGCGTGTGGCGTTGAGCTGGGCACGCGATAAGGCCAATTTAGTGACGCGTACGTTGTTTGAAAGCAAAGCCTGCGGCGTATGCCACACCGTGACTAGCCTACCCAGCACGGACGAAGGCACATTGAACTATCACGTCGCACCGGTGCGCGTGGCGGGCGCATGGTATGCAAAAAGCGAATTTACCCACGGCAAGCATGAAACCATGAATTGCCTGAGCTGCCACGATGCAGAGAAATCCACAACGAGTGCCAACGTATTGATTCCAGGCATCGAGAATTGCCAAACCTGCCACGCGGGTGAGGGCGCTAAAGGCAAGCTCGCCTCCGAATGCGTGGACTGTCATGGTTTCCATATCTCGGAGTTCCCGCTACATGAACGCACGACTGCGCGTGCGCAGGGTGGCGCGCCGCCGAAAACATTAAGCCTTCCGGGCCAATCCACAAATAGCGCCTCAACTGCGCCCGAAGGTGCTCCGTCCCCTTAACTGGCGGGTTTAACTAATTGCGCACGACTTAAATAGGAACTGCAGATGCGACAGAAATTGATAGCAGTTGGACTCACGATGGCGCTGGCAGGCTGCGGTGGTGGCGGCTCTAGCGGCTCTACTGCTGGCACCGCACCCGCACCCAGCACGGGTGCGAACATTAGCTGCACGGGATCGTGCGCGACCGCAGATTCAAAACTCAGCGTTGCAGATGTGCAGGCCATTATTGGTCAAGCAGTCAGTGAGGCTCAGGGCCAAGGCGTCAATGCCACCATCGCAGTCACTGATCGCGTGGGCAATGTGCTCGCCGTATTTCGCATGGCCGGTGCGCGCACCCAGGTCACGATTAGCTCGGGGCGCGGTGTGGTGGGTGGCTTAGAAGGCATCTCGATCATCCCGTCGGAACTTGCTGCGGTTTCCAAAGCCGTCACCGGCGCGTACTTATCGAGCGAGGGCAATGCGTTTTCAACCCGCACCGCCTCACAAATTGTGCAGCAACATTTTAATCCGGGTGAATTTGGCGGCCCAAGCGGCCCTTTATTCGGCGTGCAGTTTTCGCAACTGCTGTGCTCGGACTTAATTCAACCACCGGCACCGGCGCTAACAGCATTAGGTGTGACGGGTGCAAACACCGTTGGCCCCAAAAGCTCACCTCTGGGCTTGTCTGCTGATCCGGGCGGCTTCCCACTCTATAAAGGCGGCACGGTGGTTGGTGGCGTTGGCGTTGCCGCGGATGATACTTACGGTTTAGATTTAAACGTTTTTGACAGCGATCGCAACCTTGATGAATTGATTGCGACTGCAGCAACGTTCAATTTCGGCGCGCCGCTAGACCGCCGCGGTGATCGCATCACCGCGGACGGCAAGACTTTTAGGTACTCCGACGTTGGATTCACCGATTTGTCGCGCCCAACTGGCCAGCCTGCTGTATTTGCATCACTGCCCGGCCAGTTGATCGACGTACCGGGTTTTTACAGCGCGAGCGCAATTCTTCCAGGCACAGCGATTACCACTGCGGCATCGGGCATCGTTGCCGACACACTAGACTTTCCAGGTCTTGACGCCTTTATTCTGGTTGACAGTGCCGGGGCACCGCGTTTTCGACCTAAAGATGGCACCGATGCACTGCCAGGCAGCATTTCAATTAAGGCCAATGAAGTCCGTACCTTGCTGCAAGAAGGTTTGAAAGTAGCGAATGCCGCACGTGCACAAATTCGCTTGCCTACGAACAGCCAAGCGCGCGTTTCCGTGAGTGTTATTGACACCAATGGTGAAATTCTGGGCGTGGTGCGTACCCGTGATGCGCCTATATTTGGCTCCGATGTTTCG
>JBBQBR010000050.1:0-9491 GCA_038317875.1 Lysobacterales bacterium | reverse complement strand
CTGGACATTTTGCGTACTCGGCCATTGCGTGATTATGCCGTACACGGCTTTGGTCGGATGGCGTGCGTGTTACAGGAAACGAATGAGTTGATTGGCTTTTGCGGTTTGAAGCGGCTGGAAGAATTGAATAACGAAATTGATATTGGTTATCGCTTTGTTCGCCGCTACTGGGGCTTAGGCCTTGCCAGTGAAAGCGCCGCAGCACTTTATGCGCATGGCAAAACTGAGTTACAGCTAACGCGCATCATTGGTCTAGTGATGCCGGAAAATACCGGCTCTGTGCGCGTGCTGGAGAAGCTTGGCATGCAGCGCGAAAAAGCGGTTCGATTTCCCGGCGCAGATCGTGATTTTGATCAATATGTTTAGTTTGATCAATATCTTTAGTTTGATACTAGGCTTAGCAAGCTAATGGCGACTGCGGTGCCATGGCAAGCGCGCGCAACGTTATTATTGCTGCGTTTACTCGGGTTACTGCCGCTTAGCTGGCTGCGTGGTTTTGGCATCCTGCTGGGCACTATTATTAGCATCCTACCGATCCGCGAGACTCGGGTTACGCGACAAAACATCCGCTTGTGTTGTCCCAGACTGGATCGCGTGCAAGCCGCAACTCTCGCGCGAAAGAGTTTGCAGCACTTATTAATGAGCGTGTGCGAACTGCCAAAAATTTGGAGCCTGCCCTATCCGAAATTGGCGCGCTTAATCGTCGGCGTAAGCGGCGAGGAAACGCTTAAACGTGCATTAGCGCTTGGCAAAGGCGTGATCGTTGCGGTGCCACATTTAGGCGCGTGGGAGCTGCTCAATTTGTATCTGGCGGAGCACACAGAGCTGGCCGTTTTATATCGCGCGCCGCGCAAAGCGTGGGTAGAGTCGGTGCTAAACGCCGCGCGCGGGCGCACGCGTGCAATTCCTGTGCGCGCCGAGCCATCGGCGGTGCGCGGCTTGCTTAAACGCCTGCAAAGTGGTGGCGTGCTCGGCATTTTGCCGGATCAACAGCCCAAACAGGGCGAAGGCGAATTCGCGCCGATCTTTGGCATTGACGCTTTCACCATGACGCTGCTGCCGAAATTAGCCGTTCGCACTTGTGCGACAGTTTTATTCGCCAATGCGGTGCGTATTCCTGGTGGCTTTCGTATTGAAATACGCGCCGCCGCGCCTGACGTTATTGATGTGAAAACACTCAACGTCAATGTCGAAAAGCTTGTGCAACCGTGGTTGGCACAATATCAATGGAGCTACAAACGCTACTCCATGCGCCCGGATGGCCAGGCAAGGATTTATCGGTAGCTTTGAAAGTACACGCCACAGGTCACACTTATCCGATGGCTTGACATTTTTTGCACCCAGCAAAGCTAGAATCTGCGCATGACTACAACCGAAAATGCAGCGGAATACGCTGAAGTAAAACGATTGCGTTGGCAGTGCCGACGCGGCATGCGTGAAATGGATATGTTACTAGAGCGCTGGCTGGACACACACTTCGCCAGCGCTGACGCATCAGTTCGCGGACATTTTACCGCGCTACTGCAAACTGAAGACGATCTTTTGTGGGATTGGTTGATGGGCAAAGGTGCACCAGATCAGCCTGAGCGCGCAGCACTAATAGAGCAAATTCGAACCAGCTTCGTACCTTTGTGAAGGCAACTCCGCGCATCCTGATCCAGCTAGTGCCTTCGCGCTGGCAGCAGCGCTTGAGCGTTTGCTGCGCATTGCTTTTCGGTGTAGCGATCACGCTGATGCTGCACGATCTCACCCTAATAGAATCGTGGTTTTTAGGCGCTGCTGTGGCTGCAATCGCATCGCTGGCATTTGCGTTGCTGGCACGCCAGCAAAATACAAACCTTGGAACAGATAAGCTGCGTCTGATTTTAGCGCAGGATAAACAAGTTTGGATTGGGCAGGAAAGCACGCCGCCAGCGGATCTAGCGCTGCCGGAATTGAGCAAACTACAGCGCTACCTTGGCTTAATCTGGTTGCGCAATTCAACAGGCGCGCAAGCGCTCATTTGGCCGGACAGCATCAGCGCTGACGAACACCGCCAACTTCGTATGTGGTTAGCAATCCACGCACAACGGAAAAGCTAGCCGCCGCCAATCGCCTGCACGATTTCAAGCTGATCACCCGCTTCAATATAGGTCGACCCGTGCACGCTGCGCGGCACGATGGCACCGTTGCGTTCAATGGCGACGCGCTTTTCGGCATAGCCTAAATCGGCCAGCAGCTCAGCAATGGAAGTATTAGCCGCCAATGGATGCGGACTACCGTTTAATGTGATGTTTAATGTGATGTTTAATGGCATGGGCGTCGCTAATTGTCGCACGGATCATGCCAGCGGCGTTGCATTTTGAATACTCATAGAATTTAGATTGCAAAATGTGTGTGTAAATGGGCAAACTCAATTTTTCGCTTTCTGCAATTCCACTCGAAGCGACGCAGATCTTAACCGTCAGGGGCGGAGCAAATGGCACGAAGCTTCAATTTTTTGTTGGTATTAACGCTATTTTTTATGGGTGCCGCACACGCTGACGTTGTGGAAAGCGGCGGTTTTAGCTATCAAACGGAAATCGCGCCTGATTGGGTTGTGCAGGAAGATTTTCCGAAAACGTGGCCCAAAGACTTCGCAAGCAAGGATCCATTTCGCATTTGGCGCCTAGACGACCAGGTTCAAGACACTTGGGGCGGATATACGGATTACGCTTGGCAAGCCACAACCAGCAGCGCGGTGGAATCCGCCGCGCAATACAGTATCGATTTTGACCCGAGTTGGCAAACTTTGATCGTGCATGAGCTAGCAGTTCGGCGCGACGATGCGTGGCTAACGCGTCTAGCTCCTGGCGTGATCACGCTTGCGCGTCGTGAGCAACAGTTTGAGGGCATGGGCTATACGGGGCGTGTGAGCGCGCTGATTGTGTTGCCGGATATCGCGGTGAATGACGTGATTAGAATCCGATATTCCCTTAAAGGCCTGCATCCGCTGCTAAAAAATATCGCCACGGCAAACACATTTTATCTGCAGCACACGCAACCCATATTGCAGCGCCGGGCCAGCGTAATCGGCGAAGATTTGCGCTATGAACTGGATCCAGCTTCGGCGAATGTGACGATTAAGGCGAGCCCTACACGCTTTTTCGCTTCGGTTGAGCGAATGCCTGCGCAGGTTTGGGTGGATCAAATGCCACGTGAAATGCGCCCATGGCCGCGCGTGCGGGTGGCCCCACAGGCAGACTGGAAGGCGGTAAGCACGTGGGCAAATTCCCTGTTTGATCTTGATAAACTAGCACCTGAAGTGCAGGCCTTGAGTGCGCAAATCATGGTTCAGGCAGGTAAAGAACCAAAGCAGCGCGCATTACTGGCGTTACGCCATGTGCAGGACAAAATTCGCTATTTCGCCGTGCATTTAGGGGAAAGCACGCATCGGCCGCATCCACCGAAACAGGTGCTAGCCCTCGGTTACGGGGATTGTAAGGACAAAGCGCAATTGTTAACGATATTGCTTCGGCAAATGGGAATTAAGGCGTATCCAGTGCTTGTGAACTCAGAGCGTGGCGCAGGTATCATCAACGAGCTGCCGAACGCGGGGGCGTTTGACCATGCCATTGTGATGGCGGAAATTGGCACTAAAGCTTATTGGCTAGACGCCACGCTAACGCAACAGGGCGGCAATTTGGATACAGCAAAGTTCCCTGACTATAAATACGGCTTGGTGCTGAAAAGTGGCAACGAGCACTTGACGCCAATGGCTCCGCCGGCCACACAAAATGAAAGCATTGAGGTTCTGGAACAATTTGATGCAAGTGCCGTGAGTGCATCGCAAAATGACGGCACTGCACTCAAAGTAAGCACCTTTTGGGCCGGTTCTGGCGCGGAATACATGCGCGCTCAGCGTGCAAATACCAGCGACGACAAAATTGCAGACGGCTACAAACAAAGCTATGCCCGCAGCTATGGGAAAGTCAATTTGGCAACTTTGCAATTTAACGATCAACGGCTTTCAAATATATTGGAAGCAACAGAAAACTATCAGCTTGCGCAACCCTGGACTGCAGCAGGTGGCTATCAATTTGCCGACTTTCAAGCCGGCACGCTGGCGCGGGCGCTTGAACTACCTGCCGACATTGAGCGCACTCAACCCTTACAGCAAACCCTACCGTTGAAATTAATTCATACCATTGAACTTACTGTGCCAGCTGACGCCGTAAACCCTGAAGCGCCCAAAGATGTCGAAATCACCGATGCAGCGTTTAGATTTTCGCGAATTTCAACGCTGGTGCCAACAAGTGCACGCCCTGATAATGCAAGTCAGAACGATGCAAAAACCGGACGTACGCTCAAAGTTCGTTTTGAATATGAAAGCCTGAGCGATTTAATAAAGACCAATATCGGCCAACACTTAGCAAATCGCCGCGCCGCGCGCGAGGCGCTTTTTATACGCCTGAGTTTTCGGCCACTCGACAAAGCAATGGATCGCAAAACACGGATGCGCAACCTGCTGGAACAACTCGATACTGATGCACGCGTCAGCGGGGCGGCAAAGTGAGTAACGTTCCTAGGGTATCGCGTGTTCTGTATAAGCTTTTGCTACTTCTGCTGGGCCTGTTGGTTTTAGCGCCACTTAGTTTTGCTAAAGCGCCAGCCGCTGCCGAAATTGCGCCTGCGGCAGTCGAAGATGACCCTCGAATTTCCCTGGCGGCGACGGCTGCGGCAGAATTTATCGCCGCACCCAATTTAGCCAACGCGACTGCGCAATATGAAACGTGGCTAGCCGGGCAAAGCTATGCCAGCGTGATCCAGGCTTATAAATTATTTGAGCGAATTTCCTTACGTGAACCCGAATTGGCTGACTGCGCTCGGGAAAAAGATGCAATCACAGCTGCAATTACCGCTAACCCGTTTGCATTAGCGCCCGCCGTTTTGGCACTGAAATGTGCAGAATTTGCCGGCGACGGCAAGCTTGCGGCGCAACTCGAAGCGCGCATTCAAGTGCGCTTGGCTATGCTGCTGGCGGAAGGACGTGGGCAATTGCAAATTACCGCAGCGAAGCTAATGAGTTGGTGGGATATACTGGCATTTGCCGATATTTCCGGCTTGCAATGGCGTAGCACACGCTACTCCGCTGGACTCAGCGTCGCAGAACTCAGCGCGTACACGAGTTTTGATTTTGCGCCAGCAACTGCAAAGTCAGACAGCTCCGAGCAGCGCACGCAAGCCAGCTATTACTTCGATTTTTTCGGCGAAAAATTTCGCGCTGGATTGAGCGCGCGCGACTACGAAACGCCCTTTCAAAAATTGGCGACTATTCAAGAGTTCATGCAGGAATTGGCAAATGCAGACGATGTGGGCGCAAAGATTTATCTTCAGGAATATGCAATCAGCAGCGAAGAGGGCGTGCCAGAGGCACTGATTGCGCTGCGGGAAATGCTTAAACAGCCCGAATCAGCACTGCAAACGTCGATCGCGTTGGTCCAGTTAGCGGCTGCGAACGAAAGGATAAAACTGCTTGAGAGTGATTTGGAACCGCTATTTGAGGCGGCCGAAGCTAAGGATACTCAAGCGATGATGGCATTGGTATTGGAACGCACCTATGGCTTGGCTGGGTCGGCGGATTTAAACGAGGCCGAGCAGCTTTTAAAAGCGGCAAAGAAAATGGCGTCTGGCGCAAGCGACGTCGCACTGATCGTTTTAATGAGCGTCAAGCGGCATGTGTCAGTACCTGCGTTTGCATTACGTGCTTTGCAAACAGAAGTGGATCAGAAATTGCCAGCTGCGCTACTTACCGCCTATATTTTCGCCAAAGGTTATAAAACACCACCCGAGGGAGGCGCTTGGCTATCGGGACTTTTAGACGAAAAGGCGATGTTCGCATCACTGAAAGGCGCTACCCGTGCTGCGGTATTCACCGCGCTGGCGGCCACGGATCCAAGTGCGCCAAATGCGAAAAAAATGGCGTGCGAGGCCGCTGAATTTGGCGTTTTGCAAGCGAAATTGCGCTGCGCTGAGTATTTAGAGGCGTCTGAACAACGGCTACGCTATTTTATAGAGTCGGCCGGGGAAGGTGATGCACGCGCCACGGGCAGTGAAGGTAAAAGAATCGGCGTGACATCGGAGCAACTCGCTGAGTATTTTGAATATTTTGCCGCGCCAACAGACTTGAACCGTGCCGCACAATGGGCGTTATCAGGCATCGCATTTGATAATGTGGCAAGTTACAAAAGCCTTGCCCGATTGGCGATGCGTGGCGCAAAACTGACGGATTTCGACTGGAATTTGGCGCGCGGTTTATACGCCGATCAAACGCAGGCCACTCGCAAGGCGCAAACCACGCTTGAGTTAGCATTTGGCGGCAGCGGCGCGCGCCCTAAACTATTCGCGGAGCTCAAGGCAAAGTGCGTTGACGGAAATGCACCCGCATGTGAGGTGTGGGCGGATGCGGTGGATCTTAACGTGCAAGATTCACAGTCGCTTGGCTCGCGAATGGATGCGTTACAACTGTGTGTTCGCGCTAAGGACCATCAGAAGACGACGCTGTGCGGACAATATCTCGGAATCAGCTACATTTATGGCGCTGGCGTAAAAAAAGACGTCGCGCGAGGCTTAGCCTATTTAGAACAACTGGAACAGCCTTCAATTAGAGCGATCAACGAAATGACTTGGATTCGTTGCACGGCCCCTGCACCACCACTGTATGCGCCAGCAAAAGCGACTAAACACTGGCCGCAGCTAATTTCTGCAAAAGCGCCTACCCACCAGGATACTTTGGCTGCGTGCTACGCCGCGAGTGGCATGTTTGAACTGGCCGCTGGCATGCTGGAAAAAATACTGTCGGACTTGCCCGAGGAAATTGCGCCTAAATCCCAAGCTGGGAATGCCAAAAAAGCGCCCACATTTAAGCAATCACTACAGCAACATTTGACAGCTTTCCGTGCACGCAAACGCTGGGTGCAATTAGACCTAAACTAATGTTATTTCGCGTACTGGCGGCAATAAACGATGCCTGCCAGCGACGCCAAAATCATAGTCGCTATCTGCAAAGTCAATGTTGCAATTGTCGCTGCGCCATTGGTGCCAAACCAATCCAATAGCGCCACATCGCGCGCACTTGTGATCACGTAAAGGCCAAATAGAAACAGCGCTAGAAAAGTGCGTGCGGTGCGCGATGTGCGCCCCAATAACGATGCTACGGCACTCAAACTCAGCACACCGAAAATAAGACCCACCGCGCGCACTGGTGCGTGTTCTGCCCAGCGCAACGCCGCAAAGCCGACGAATAACAGACCCAGCAGGCCGGTTGCCAACAATTGCCGAAAATAGCGGGCCATGGCACCGCTCACCACGCCCGTCATCTCCTCTAAATTCGCCTCAAAGTCGCGCGTGCTTAAGCCGCTGATCAAGATGCCCCAAAATGCCAGGCTGGCGATTATTACCCAAGGCAAAGCTTCAGCCGGAGCTACCAATGCGGCGACAAGTGCAGCCAATAGCGCTGCAATGGCTGCGGGCGCAGTCATTAACGTCAAGGCGACTTCCGCTAGCACTTGCCCGAGCATGCCGGGCAATACGTTTGCTAGGCGCAACAGCGGGCGTACCACGCTGGCCAGCGGGCGCAACAGGCTATTGAGCCACGCCAATGGCGAACGTCGCGCGCGCGCATGACTAACTCTTACGCGATCTGGTGAGTAACGATGGAAGTACAGTATCGCCGGAAGTATTGGCGCGGTTGCCAGCAGCGCGCACACTAAACGCATTAGCGTAATCTGCGTATTCCAGAGCGCGCTTGGTAAAGTAAAGATCGGCGCTGCTGCATTAAATTCACTAACGCCAACGGTAATGGAGGTGGTGCCCAACAAATGCTGCATCTGCATGATGGCGATGCCGACGCCGGAAATGTCCAGCATAAAAAGTGGGGGGAAATACGCGCTTAGCGACGCTTGTGTTGCAGCTACCGCACCGAATTGCAGCATCCATACAAAAAAGTACAGCACATCCCCGGCTTTACCCATCAAAAACGGCACGCTATCAAATAACAGCGCGGTACTGACGCCGAAAACGACCATCGGTAGCAACAAGATGCCATAGGTTTGCAGATATACCATCGGCTGGATCGGGCCCTCGCCGCGCAGGCCATGCAGCACCATGGTCGTGCACATCAACGCAACAACAATGACCAGCATGTAAAACACACCGCCTAACCAACGGGACGCCAAAAATTTGGCGTTGGTGATCGTGGTTGCCGCAATCACACTAGCAATGCCACTGCGCAAGTCTTCACTGACCCGCCCGCGCACCAAATAAAAGCTGCCCAGGCCCATCAGCACAGAGGAAAATGTTGCGCTACCAAATGCCATCGCGTTGCTGGAATAGAATACGCGTGCGCCGTCAACTGACATTAACGCCATGCCGTCGCGCGGGTCGGGAATCATCAGCCATGTGATAACAACAAATGCGGCAATTGCGAGCAAGGTGCTGATTCGCCGCAAACGCAGCCGCAACTCGGTCAGTACTAACACCTTAAAAATTGAAATGTTCATTGCCGTTGCACAGCGTCAGAGCTTTGCAGCGCATAACGCTGAGTCATCAACGCTTCTTCCAAATTCGGCTCAACGTTTTGCGCATGGGCACACGGTGCCTGCGGATGGGCGATGCGCACATGCATCACTTCATGCTGGCGCTGTGCATGCAAAATCTGCACACTGCCACGCAGGGCTTCATAGTCTGCCAGCGCCAGTTGTGCAGACCAAATTTGCCCACGCGCTGCCGCGATGATCGCCTCGGGCGTTGCAAAGGCCACCAGTTTGCCGCTGCGCATGATTGCGATTTCACTGGCGATGCTTTCGACATCCGAAACGATATGGGTTGAGATAATCACCAGCTTATCGCGGCCAAGCTCGGCCAATAAATTGCGAAAACGCAGGCGTTCCTCTGGATCTAGCCCCGCCGTTGGCTCGTCCACGACCAAAATATCGGGATCGTTCAATAGCGCCTGGGCGATGCCTAAGCGCCGACGCATACCACCGGAAAAGCTTGCAGCTTGGCGATTTGCATGTTCTTGCAAGTTGACCAAATCCAGCAGTCGGCGAATTCGTGCGGGATCATTGACGCCTTTGAGTGCGGCGAAATATTGCATAAATTCCAGCGCGCTTAAATTTGGGTAGACGCCAAAGTCCTGCGGCAGAAAGCCCAAGCGCGCGCGAATCGCGTTCGGTTTTTTCGCGATATCCGTGCCTTGAAATAAGATTTGCCCGCTGCTTGGCCGAGTTAAAGTGGCGATCATCTGCATCAGCGTGGTTTTGCCTGCGCCATTATGTCCAATCAGTCCCAGCACGCCGCTTTTCAAGCTCAAGCTCACATCATCGACCGCTGTCAATTTCCGGTCAAATATTTTTACGACATTGCGAATTTCGAGCATGTACACACCTTGTGAAGGTTTCGTCTTAGCGTGAAACGTAATGCACATTGTGCCGCATTGCATATGGCATTGGGCACGGGCATGACGACCGGCA
>JBBQBR010000049.1:0-9496 GCA_038317875.1 Lysobacterales bacterium | reverse complement strand
GGCAGAACTGCCGCCTGTAAAACTGCCGCCCGTAAAACTGCCGCCTGTAAAACTGCTGCGTGTAAAACTGCCCGGAAAGCCGCAAAGCACGCGGCGCGCAAACTTTGCAAGCACGCGATTGGTAATGCCGGGAATCTGGTTTTGCTCATGCACATACAGTGGCACGCGCAACAACGTCGCCGCGATGCCGCCCGGGCCTGCTGCAAAGCCACCAAAACTAATGGCGGCGCGCGGGCGAATGCGGCGAAACACCGTTAGTGCCTGCATCACCGCGCGCGCCAGCATCCATGGCGCTGCGAGCTTTTGCATGATGCCTTTACCACGCAGCCCAGCGACGTTTACGGCGTGGAAATTGAGCTGCTGCGTTGGAATTAGTTTGCTTTCAAAGCTGTTTGCCGACCCCAGCCAGTTAACCTCGACATTGCATTTTGCCAACACTGCCGCGACGGCAAGACCTGGGTAAACATGGCCGCCAGTGCCGCCCGCCATAATCATGATGCTTGGCCCGCTCATGATTTATAGCCTACAGCGGCCGACCCTAATGCCGGGTTGGACACAGGCGCTGCGCTTCTCACAATGCGGCTCACATTAAAAAGCAATCCGAGCGCGGCCACTGACATCATTACCGAGCTGCCACCCGCACTGATCAGCGGCAGGGTTAAGCCTTTAGTGGGCAGCACGCCTAAATTGACGCCGATACTGACTAGCGCCTGCAGCGAAAACCAAAGTGCTATGCCATACGCAAGATAGCTGGCGTAATACTTGCCCAACGCCAATGCACGAGTGCCCAGTTGAAACGCGCGGCCGACAAGCAGCGCGAACAAGGCCAGTACCAGGACAATGCCAAAAAGCCCAAGTTCTTCGGCGATTACCGCGACGATAAAATCCGAGTGCGCTTCCGGTAAATAGAATAGTTTTTGTACGCTATCGCCTAAGCCAACGCCAAACCATTCGCCGCGTCCAACCGCGATCAACGCTTGCGTCAGTTGGAAGCCAGATTTGTAAGGATCGGCCCACGGGTCTAAAAACCCGACAAAGCGTTGCAGTCGATAAGGTTCCAGCACAGCAATGCCAGCCATGGCGGTAATACCGATGATCGCGATGATGCTGAAATAGCTTGCGCGCGCGCCCGCCAACCAAAGCAAGCCCAAGCTGACCGCTAAAATGAGCGTTGCCGAACCAAAATCAGGCTGCGACAGTAATAGCAACACCGCTAGGCTGGTCATGCCCAGTGGCTTCAAAATACCGCGCCACTGCACTGGCAACTGGCTGCGTTGGCGCACGCAATAGCCCGCCATGTACATAATCATTAGTAGCTTCGTGGCTTCGACGACTTGGAAATTAGTAAAGCCAAGATCAATCCAGCGCAGAGCACCGTTTAGTCGTACGCCAAGCCCAGGTATCCAGGGCAAAATCAGCAGCGCCAATGCACCCCAAATCAGCCAAATGGACACGCGCTCAATGCTTTCAAGCGGCATCCGATAAAACACAAATGCCAGCATGACGCCAATTACGATCGCAATCGCATGCCGGATTGCATAGTAAAAGGACGATAAATTTTGTGCTTCGGCAATTGCGAGGGAACTTGAAGTTACCATCACTAAGCCTAAACCCAGCAGACCACAGCCTGCTACCATCAGCCAGCCATCCAAAGCGGGAAATTGCTCCAACTTGGATTCGACAAAACTGTTTTGCTTGAGCTTTGACGGCTGCGCCACAATGTTCATTACTGCGGCCATCAGCGCACCTTCAACGTTGCAAGGCTAAGTAAAACGAGCACCACACTGATAATCCAAAAGCGCACGATTACGCGCGGCTCGGGCCAGCCTTTCAATTCAAAATGGTGGTGAATCGGCGCCATCTTAAAAACCCGTTTGCCACGTGTTTTATACGATCCGACTTGAATGATGACGGACAGCGTTTCGATCACAAAAATGCCGCCCATCAACACCAAAATGAGTTCTTGACGCGCGATGATTGCCATCACGCCCAGCAGTGCGCCGAGTGCCAAAGCGCCGACATCGCCCATGAAAATCATCGCAGGGTAGGTGTTAAACCATAAAAACCCTAAGCCTGCGCCTGCAACGGCACCGGCGATGATGGCAAGCTCGCCAGCGCCGGGAATATGGTGCAACAGCAGGTATTTCGCGTGGCCAACGTCGCCCGAAACGTAGGCAAATATGCCTAAACCAACGGCGACCATCACGGCGGGCAATATCGCTAAGCCATCTAAGCCGTCGGTCAAATTCACCGCGTTGGAAAAGCCCACGATCCAAAAATAGGCAATAACGATAAAGAACGCGCCGAGTGGGATCACGATGTCTTTGAAAAAGGGAATATAGAGTTCAGTGGCACTAGCGGCGTCGCGCGTCACATACAAAAAAACGGCGGCCGCCAGGCCAAAAATCGATTGCAGCAGGTATTTCCAGCGCGAGGCTAAGCCTTTCGGGTCTTTCAAAACTAATTTTCGGTAGTCATCTAGCCAACCAATTAAGCCAAAGCCCCAAAGCACAGCAAGGCAAGTCCAGGTGTAGCGGTTCGTTAAATCAGCAAATAGCAACGTCGAAACGCTAATCGCCAAAATGATTAAGCCGCCGCCCATGGTCGGTGTACCGGCTTTGGAAAAATGTGATTGCGGCCCGTCAGTACGGATCGGTTGACCGCCTGATTTTTTTTGCTGCGCGCTTAATGTGCGAATAAATGCCCGACCAAACATCAATGAGATCGCCAGGGCGCAAATCGTCGCAGCAATGGCCCTGAAGCTGATGTAATTGAGCACATTGAGCAGCGCAAACTGCGTAGAAAAGTTTTTCGCGAGCCACAGCAGCATCAGCGGCCTCCTGCATTGGCGATGTCAGCGCCAAGTAGCACAGCGATGCGCTCCATACCCGCCGAGCGCGAGCCCTTGACCAGCAGATTTACGCGCCTATTTGTGGCTGAGGATTGCGCCAAGTTTGCTTTTAGCGCTCGCGCCAATGCGTCGATGTCGCCGAAAGCCTCGCCGATAGTGCCTGCGCTTTGCGCCGCATGTGCGGCGTGCGCACCAAGGCAAAATAGCCTTTCCACACCCACGTCGCGCGCGTATGTGCCAACTTCACAATGCAAGGCTTCTGCGTTATCACCCAGTTCCGCCATGTTTCCTAATACGACCCAAGCCGGTTCACCGAGTGCCACCAATGCGTCAATGCCAGCCTTTACCGAGCCTGGATTGGCGTTGTAACTGTCGTCTAGCAAATTCCAGCCGTCCGGCTGCGCAACTATTTGCAGCCTGCCTTTAGCGCTGGCGGCTACATTCAGCCCGGCGCTGATTTGCGCCAAGTTGGCACCTGCGGCAAGCGCTAAGCTGGCAGCGGCAAGGGCGTTGCGAATATTGTGCAAGCCGACCAAAGCCAAAGTTATAGGCGCACTGCCGAGCGGGCAATGCAGGGTAAAGCGGCTAGCCGATCCTAATTTCACATCAGTGGCATAAACATCTGCCGCGGGGCTGTTGAGCGAAAAGCTTAGCTTTGCCGCACCGGCTTGGCTTGCGGCATGCAAAAAGCAGGGAAGCTCAGCGTCATCCAGATTGATAATGGCCGTGCCGCCGGGCAGCAATGCGCGATAGATCGAGGATTTTTCTTCGGCAACGCCGTGCACGTCGCCTAAGCGCTCCAGATGCGCTGCCATTGCGTTATTAACCAGCGCAACATTTGGGCGCGCGATGCTGGCCAAATAGCCAATATCGCCCGGCTTACCCGCACCCATTTCCAGCACCGCAAACTGATGCTTTTGGCGGACACGCAATACCGTTAACGGTAAGCCTAGCTCGTTATTTAGATTGCCAGCGGTGGACAGCGTTTCACCGACTTGCGTCAAAATGCTGGCAGTTAAATTTTTGACAGTCGTCTTGCCGTTGCTGCCGGTAATTGCAATTCGCTTTGCCGGCATGCGCTGGCACCACGCCGTTGCAAGACGCGCAAGTGCGACTTTGACGTTTGGTACCACAATCTGTGGCAGACTGCTTTCGCACTGCACGCTCACCAAGGCCGCAACTGCCCCCTGCGCCTGGGCTTGAGTGAGCAAAGTATGGCCGTCGATACGTTCGCCTTTTATCGCCGCAAAAATCGCGCCTGACTCTAGCGTGCGCGTGTCGAAGCTGATGCTTTGTACGTAGCTCGTTTGCTCATCTATATCCGACGCGATCAGGTTGCCACCCACTAAACTTATGATCGCGCTAAGCGCTAAGTTCATGCCGTCGGTTAACGACAGTTTTTGCTTTTCCAGCACGCTTTGCGCTACTTTTGAGTCATCAAATGCGTGCTTGACGCCTGCTATTTCCTGATAGTTTTCATGGCCTTTGCCAGCTATCAAGACGATATCACCTGGTTTCGCCTGCATGATTGCCAGCTTAATAGCGCGATCGCGGCGATGCTCGACTGTGACATTGGGGGTATTGATACCCTCTAAGATTTGATCCGTAATCGCGCCTTCCGATTCGCTACGCGGATTGTCGTTGGTCACGATCACCACATCCGCATAGGCCGCAGCGGCACTGCCCATCAAATTGCGCTTGCCAGCATCGCGATCACCGCCGCAACCAAACAGGCAAATTAGTTTGTTTGCCCGCTCGCCAGACTGGCTGTCAGTGATGCTTAAGTGTTCGCGCAAATTAATCAGCGCCTGCGCTAATGCGTCGGGAGTATGCGCATAGTCGATCACCACCAGCGCTTGATCGCCGCCGCCTAGCCTATTCATGCGCCCAGCAACCGGCTGCAACATCGGAAGTACCGACGTGATTTCACCCATCGAATAGCCTAGCGCAATGAGTGCAGCGGCAACGCCCACTAGATTGACGACGTTAAACCGGCCGTAGAGCGCGGTCTGGATCAAGTTGTGATGATCGCCGACACATAGCGTGAAACTTGCCCCACGGCTATTGAGTACGATGTTTTCGGCGCGCACTTGACTGTCCGCACTGAGTCCAAAACTAATGCCCTGCACGGCGGGTGCCAGCTGCGTGTAAAGCGTGCGGCCAAACTCATCATCAATATTGATTGCAGCTGATTTGAGCGATGCAAACTTGAATAATTTCGCTTTTGCGCTGCCATACGCTGCCATGGTTTCATGGTAGTCCAAATGATCACGCGTTAAATTCGTGAAAATCGCAAGCTCAAACGGCACACCCGCGACCCGCTGCTGATCTAGCGCGTGCGAACTGACTTCCATCGCCACAGTTTTTGCACCTTGATCGACAAACCAGCGCAGCGCATGTTGCACGCTAATCGCGTCCGGTGTGGTGCGAACATCTGCCTGAACCAATTCAATTTCCGCCAATTCAATTTCCGCATGATCGCTGCGACTTTCCAGCGTTGCGCCCGTTTCTAGCTTCGCACCTAGCGTGCCAATGCTGCCGCAACTTTGGCCTAGCAGGCTAAGCGCTTTCGCCAGCAGCAGTACCGTCGAGGTCTTGCCATTCGTGCCAGTCACGCCAACGATGTGAAGTGCAGCACAGGGCTCGCCATATAGCCTGGCAGCGATCGCACCTAATTGCGTGCGCAAATGATCCACCGCAACTGCCGGTATTGTCAGTTCTGGGGGAACGCTAACGCCAGCAGCTGGCTCCCAGATGATCACGCTGGCACCTGCGGCCTGGGCTTGCAGCGCGAAGCTCATGCCATGCTGAGTTGCGCCAGGTAAGGCCACGAAGCCGCAACCGGGCTGCACTTCGCGGCTGTCTAGCGTAAGCGCAGAAAGCATCAACTCGGGCACTGCGGCGCTGCCCTCTGGCAATAGATCCGCAAGTCGATGCGCACGCATTGCCGTAGTGACGGTCATCGCAGCACCGGGTCAGCAACTGCTTCCGCCGTGGCGTCAAGCATTTCCGGCGTAATTTGATCGATCACGCCAACGCTCATTGGCGCATCTGGCGTTACGTTGAGTAGTCGCAACGCGCCACGCGTGACCTTTGAAAATACCGGTGCGGAAATCGCGCCGCCAGTGTAAGCGTGGCCCAACGGGTCGTTAATAACCACGACGCAGGCGATGCGCGGATTGCTTGCCGGCGCAAGTCCGGCAAAAGTGCCCACATAACGCGCCTGATAGCCCTGTGCGCTGGCTTTGCGCGCCGTGCCGGTCTTGCCTGCGATACGGTAATTGCTGACACGCGCCAACTGCCCAGTACCTTGTGTAGAGGTAACGCTTTCCAGCATCACCATCAGCTCCGCAGCGACGCTGGGGTCAATCACTGCGGCATCCGGGTTATTCGAGCCCTTCACGAAACTAGGTGCGCGCATACGGCCATGATTGCCGATCGCAGCATAGGCAGCGGCGATTTGTAGGGGTGTGACCGACAATCCGTAGCCATAGCCGACCGTGGCTTTTTCGGTTTCCCGCCAACGACTTGCATCGGGTAAATAGCCGGGCGATTCGCCCGGAAAACCGGAGCCACTAACTTGTGCAAAACCAAAGCGACGCAGTGCATCCGACATTTGTTCGCTGGAAAGCTGAAGCGCGATTTTGGCAGCCCCGACGTTGGAGCTATGCATCAACACACCACTGACGTCGGTTAGGCCGTAATTGTGGGTATCACCAATATTGTAGTTCGCGATCTGCAGTCGCCCGGGGCTAGTCTCAATCGGCGTGTTCGGCATAAATTGCCCGCTTTCGAGGGCAGCAGCGATGGTGAAGGTTTTCATCACCGAGCCGGGCTCATAGACGTCAGTGACCGCGCGATTACGCAGATTGGAGCCGGAATCACGCACGTGCGCATTTGGGTTATAGCTGGGCTGATTGACCATCGCTAGGATTTCCCCAGTCGGTACATCAATCATTACCAGCGAACCAGAACTGGCGTTGAGCTCTAGCACCGCGCTTTTTAGTTCGCGATAGGCCAGATATTGAATCCGTCGGTCAATTGACAGCACCAAATCCTGTCCGGGCTCGGCGGTTTTGAGCTCAGCAACGTCGGCAATACGCTGGCCTTTACGATCTTGCATGACGCGCTTTTTGCCAGGCTTGCCCTCCAACCAATTATTAAACGCAAGCTCCGCGCCTTCTTGGCCGGTATCGTCGATATTGGTGAAGCCCAGTACGTGTGCGACCACTTCCCCGGCCGGGTAAAAGCGGCGAAATTCACGCTGCGCATAAACACCAGGCATATCGAGCGCAAGCACAGCGTCCGCGGATTGCGGACTCATTTGGCGCTTTAGATAGACAAATTCGCGGTCAGAAAACTGCGTGACCCGTTGCAGCAACGAATCCACAGGCAGCCCCAATTTGGCGGCTAAAAGCGTTAAATGCTCACGCTGCTCTAGCAGTTCCTTCGGGTTTGCCCAAATCGAAACCACCGGGGTTGAGATCGCTAGCGGTTCACCATTGCGATCCAAAATCGCACCCCGATAGGCCGGCACCGCAACTTCGCGCAGATAGCGTTTGTCGCCCTGCGATTGGTAAAATTCTTTGCGAATGACTTGAATGTCGAGCGCGCGCGCCAGCAGGCCGCCAGCACCTAAACACAGCAGGCCAAGCAGCCAATACAGCCGTCTGGACAGGTCGACTGGACGCGCGCGTGGCTTAATCATTGCTTGATCACCACAACTTTGGTTTGCTCAGGAAAATCCAGCCCAAGCCGATCCCGTGCGATTTGCTCGATCCGTGAATTTTCGCTCCACGTGGCCTGCTCCAGCTGTAGACGGCCCCATTCGATTTGTTGCTCGTCGTGCTGAGTGCTCAACGCTTCAAGTTGCTGAAACAGTACTCGCGCTTGGTGCCGGGAATAGACCAACATCACGCCGCTCGCAATCGTGGCTAACAAAAGCACCACTGCGGTAAAACGCGAGCCATCAAAGCTTTTGGCTGGAGCATTTGCCGCAGGCGTGCTCGCTCGGGCAGCTGCTTTTGGCTGCGGCTGGATGTAGGGGCTCGTGTATTGCGCAAGCGCATTGTTGGCATTGGCCATCGAGTGAACAATCACCGAAGTTTCTCCGCCACACGTAGCACCGCAGAACGCGAGCGCGGGTTTGCGCGGCATTCGTCGTCGCTCGCTTTGTTTTTGCTGATTAATCGCGCGCTAGCGATAAAATTACTGCCACCCATGAAATCACGACGTGAAGCCGCTGGGGCTTTGGCGCGTTCGTTAAAAAATTCTTTGACCATGCGATCTTCCAGTGAATGGAAACTAATAACGCACATGCGCCCGCCAACTTTTAATAGATTGAATGCGGCTTGTAGGCCGGGTTGGAGTGATTCCAGCTCCGCATTCACGGCCATGCGAACCGCTTGAAATACCTGTGTTGCTGGGTGCCGGCCAGGCTTACCACGGCCTTTGACGTCGCTGACTAAGTTGGCTAGGTGGCTAGTTCGCATCAAACTACCGCGCGCGGCAGTAATCGCTGCGGCAATTTTTTTCGCTTGCGGTTCTTCGCCATATTCGCGCAGCACACGCAGCAGCTCAACTTCGGAAACCTCAAATAAGTACTGCGCGGCGCTGGGTTCTACCGATTGATCCATACGCATATCCAGCGGGCCGTCGTGCATAAAGCTAAAGCCGCGTTCGGCCTGATCCAATTGCGGCGAGGACACGCCCAAATCTAA
Source organism: Lysobacterales bacterium (assembly GCA_038317875.1). Taxonomy (GTDB): domain Bacteria; phylum Pseudomonadota; class Gammaproteobacteria; order Xanthomonadales; family SZUA-5; genus JANNYA01. The sequence goes on along the minus strand of JBBQBR010000049.1, from coordinate 925 downwards.
AAGAATGCCATCGACGGAACCTGCGGCGACATCCTGCAATCGGTCAATTGCGGAAAAATTCGCATGCTGCACGCTGACCCGCGCATCTCGCTCGGCCAAGTCTTTCGCTGCCGCAATCGCTGCAACATCGCGATCAACTGCAATAAGTCGTCCGGTATCGGAAAGCCCAGCCAAAATCCCCATGCTGTGGCCGCCGCGGCCAAAGGTCGCATCGATATAGCAACCATCAGGGTTGAGCTTGAGGCCGCGAATCACCGCTTCAAGCAAAACCGGCAAGTGCGCGCGTTTGAGGGGTATGTTCGTGTCCATAGCTCAAAAATTCAACTCAAGCATTTCGGCGGTTACTTGCGACTCTGAAATAGGCTGCAGCATTCGCGCGCTGTGGGTTGCTTCATTCCAAAGCTCAAATTTTTCACCGATGCCCAACAAAATTGCGGCTTTGCCAAAATTTCCTTGCGCGCGTGCGGCATGCGGCAAAACGATGCGCGCGCTACTATCAAGCTCCACATGCGCCGCTGACCCGACTAGACGACGCTGAAATTCACGGTGCGCTGCTTTTGCACTGCTCAAGCGCATCACCTGATCGCGCACCCGCTCCCACTCGGGCTTCGGAAAAATCCAAAGGCACTCGGTATCGTATGGGTTGTAAGTTACGACCAGTTGGTTCGCACAGTTCGCCGAAATTTGGGCGCGGTGTTCCGTGGGAAGGGCAAGTCTGCCTTTCTCATCGATACTTACCCGCGTTTCGCCATAAAACATAAGCGCCCAAGACCAATCTAGATTAAGTGAATCGAATGCGTCAGAATTTCCTACGCTTTACAGTTCCAGTGCTTAAAAGGCTTCTCGACCCCCGCTTTTGGAAGTCATTAGTTGCCGTCAAATTCCAATCGTTGTGAGTATTTTTCGCGACGATCCCACAATCAGC
>JBBQBR010000048.1:0-9605 GCA_038317875.1 Lysobacterales bacterium | reverse complement strand
TGCGGGAAACGGCGCGCGCCAACGTGGAAGCGAAAAGTGCCGGTGCTCTGAGTGAATTTTGGCAAGACTTATTCGCAACCGCTGACCCGAACCGGTCCAAGGGCAAAGATTTAAGCGTGCGTGATGTTTTGGATGTAGGTGTTAAGCAGCTAGGTAGCAAACTGGGCGATGCCCCGGTTGCACGCGCTACGTTGCTGCTGACGATTGCAAAGACTTACCGACAACTGAGTGCGATGGAGTCGGCAAAAAATGCATTGCTGCAGGCCAAGGAAATCCTCGTTCTGTCCTCGCACAGCAAGCAATTGACGGAAGTTGAGTTAGAGTTGGCGCGCGTGCTAGCGGATACGAACGATTCCAAAGGTGCTTTAGCTGCACTTGAACGTGCAAAAACACTGCAAGAGGCAATCAAAGCACCGCCTTTGGAACAAGCGGTAACCCTCAATATATGGGGCAGCATTTTAAATGACGAACTCGCCTATAACTTGGCTGCAGAAAAACTGAGCCAAGCTTTGAAGTTACGGCTCGACAATGGCGCAACAGCGACTGAAATTGCGGGTAGCACCAGCAATCTTGCCTATTCCTTTAGTAAACTGGGGCAGCTCGTGCACGCCAATAAATTGTTTGAGCAGGCCTACCAGCTTCGACTCAAAGCATTAGGCGCACTGAACGTCGAAGTCGCGGTAACTCGGCTGAATTTTGCCCGCACTGAACGTGATCTCGGCCGCTTTGCCAGCGCCGATGCCGCGCTGGTCGAAATCTTTGCGGTCTTTCAAACTTTATTCCCAAACCCAGATGCACCGCACCCTGCGATGGCGATTACCCTGCTTGAGCATGGTATTTCACTGCGTATGCAAGATCGAAACGCCGAGGCGGCTATGCTTTTAAGCCGCGCCTCAGCACTTGCTAATAAGCAAGCTAAAACGGTTTTGACTAGTCTGTTACGCGAGCGCGCAATGGTCTGGCTGGCGCTTGAAAAGCCTGAACTTGCAATTGCCGACATTGATGTTTGTTTAGTTCAGGCCGCAACGTTATTGCCCGTGGCGCAATTGAATCCGACTTTGGCCGGCTGCCAGTGGCGCGCAGCACAAATCGAGTTTGCGCGCGGAAATACATCCTCTGCACAAGGCTTTGTTACAAAGGCGCTTGCGGGGTATCGAGTGAGCGATGCTAACGCGGTGTCTTTGGCGTTTGAGCAAGCGCAGGCACGTATCGTGCAAATGCAGATCGCGCAAGCCCAAGGCCAAATAAGCGCCGCTCAAGATGCGGGTGCTCAGGCGAAAACGTTGTTGCAACCCTGGCAGGAATATTGGTTGGCACGCCAGCTGTTAACGCGGCTAAACTAGTAAGCCAAATTTAATCAATGCGTCATAAGCGTTTCGGTGAGTTTTTGTGCCGGTACAAAACAAAATACAGGGGTTGTGGACTTGTTTGCATGCGCTAGAGTGTCGGGCAATATAGGGTTTGTGTCGCACGGTCACGGAGATGCACGAAATGCTTAGCCGAATACTTAAGGTAATCGCGGGTTGCCTAGTTCTTGCCCAATTGGCTAACGCCGAAATTAATGTCTGGACACCTTACGGCCCGGAGGGCGGTAAAGGTGGCAACATTTTGGCGCATCCAACCAATCCCAGTCGCTTATTTGCCGTCGGCTCAGGTCGGGTATTTCGCTCTGATGATGCCGCAGCGAGCTGGCGGCCGGTAATGAATGGCCTGCCGGATGGCCGCTCGGAAATCACGATTGCGCTGTCACCGGCGAACCCAGATGTGGTTTATGCCGTGATACGTTCAGAGACATTTTCGAGTTTGGAGCGGGTATTTCGCACCACCAATGGTGGCTTACGTTGGCAGCGCTTGCCCTATGTTCGGCCAAGCGGCTCAAAAATCGTCGATATTTCGGTCAGTCCAAGCAATAGCGACCAGATCATCATTACCAACTCTGCGGGCGGGCCTGCCGGTATAGTGATGAGTGACAATGGTGGTAGAAGTTTTTTTGGCCCAACGGCTGGCTATGTTTTAATAAGCAGTATTACCACTAGCGCCACTCGACATGGGTCGATGGCGTATTCGGCGGTGCGCACTGCCACCGGTGGCCCGCCGAGCATTTACCGAAGCGTCAACGGCGGGTTAAATTGGGCACCTGCGACTGCGTTGCCAACCGGCCTGTTTGCGGCATTGCGGATACGCACCGCGCCAACCAGCGCTGCAATTATTTATGGCTCTGGTGAATTATTTCCAGCTGCGTGCATTGATCCGTGTAATGACGGATTTATCTCAGCCGACAGTGGCACCACCTGGACAGCGCGCCCAAACATTATTTTTCAACCTTGGATTAGCCCCAACAATGCGGCGGTTTTGCTGCAACCGTTGTTAAACTCAATTTCGTCCTCCATAAACTCTGGCGCAGGGTTTACTCAACGTTTGCCACTGACGGACGGCTATTTTTTTGACGTTGCAGGCGATCCCGGCTATCCAGGCACGCCAACTTTTTACGCGTCCTCAGTTACGCGCGGCATCCTTAAAACCAGCAATAACGGCGTTTCTTCGGCACCGGCAAATATTGGTTTTAATGCCACGCCCGTGCAGGCTTTGGCGATCTTTAACGTCAATGCCACCAACTATCGCCTGTACGCGGGTTACGAAACCGAATTTACATCCAATGGTTTGGGCGTACGGGGCGTGTCTGACATCGTGGCACCGACCGCGTGGTCAAACTTGCCCGTTGCCGCAGTTGGCGCACAGGGCGTGCCAGCGGTGCAAGTGGACTACACTACTGGCACACGCCTATACGCAGGCAACGATGGCCCAAATTTTTTACGCAGCGTCAATACCGGTGCTAGCTGGAGTGCGGTCAATCTGACCGGCATCAGTAGCGTCAACACGATTACGCTTGACCCACGCTCCTGCACGCCGGTGCCGATCACCGGCATTTGCACGTCGGGCCCGCTGCAGACGATATTTATCGGCGGCACGGAAAATTCTTCGGCTGCATTGGGGGCAAGTTCGCGCGCTTTACAAGTCTCAGACGATGGCGGACTTACTTTTAATCCCGTTACCGGCATTCCGCGCCCATTGAGCGCTACCCAGGTGCTGCGGGTAACCAGTATCGCGATCAATAATGCCAATCGCAATTTGGTTTATGCCGGCACTGCGTTTGTGGGCACCGGTGCTTTTGCTGGCAGTAGCAACGGCGTATTTAAAAGCACTAACAACGGTGGAGTTTGGAGCCCGGCGAATACGGGCCTGCCGCAGCTGCAAACAGGCGCGAACACCGGCTATAACGTCGGCGCAATTGAAACGACGCCAAGCAATGGCTCGGTGATCTATGTGGGCGTGTTTGATAACCCACTTGCACCATCCGCACTTTCTGGCTTGTACAAATCCAGCAATAACGGCGCTACCTGGGCCGCCGCTGGTTTAAGTGGCCGGATGATCCGCGAAATCATTGTCAGTGCGACCAATGCCAACATTGTGTACGTGGCACTTTCTGGCACAGCAGCTGGGCCGGGTGCGGTGGTGCGCAGTCTAAATGCAGGCGCAACGTGGGAGTCTATTTCGACCGGCCTACCTGCGGCGGGTGCTTTTGCATTGGTCGCGCGCGGGTCGCAGTTGTTTGCCGGCACGCCGAGCGGCGTTTACGACTTTTTCCAAGGGCCGGATGCTGATTTAGACAACGTCACCACCGCTGTAGAGGATGCAGCGCCCAATGGCGGGGACTTAAATAGCGACGGCATTTTGGACAGCTTGCAAAGTAAGACGGCTTCGTTTTTGATTAAGTCGATCAACGATGGACTGCCCGGGCTGGAACTTCGTGGCCGAACAAATTATGGCAATAATGAAACGGGGGGCGTGGCGCTGGCCGCCGACGGTAAATCTATTCAAGCGGGCTGCGATCAACTCAACAATGCCTACGGAATTGATCCAGAGGTTTACCCACCCGATGAACACCCTTCCGGGATTCTTTACGACGCTTCTGATTTGGGCCTCGTAAACGTAGAACTGGACAGCTGTTCGGCGGCGATTGTCACTGTGCGTTTTGCCGATGGCAATTTTATTGATCCGATCAATTGGTCATGGCGCAATTACGGCCCGACTGTGCCCGGCGATGATTCGAGTTTCGGTTGGTATAAATTCGCCGGTGCGCAGCGCATCAACAGCAAAACGTGGCGTTTGACGATAAGCGCGAACCAATTGGGTGTTTATCGCGGTGAACCGAACTCGATTCTGTTGCGCGGCGGCCCGTCATTTTTCCCTGAGCGGCTGCTGACCAACGGCTTTGAATAAAGCCGCATTTAGGAGGCTACGGGAGCCTGGGCGCATGCAATGCGCCCAGGCTCTCATGTAGTTACCCAGCCATACACCACACTTTCAAACGCAAAAACAGATCACCTCAATTACGATCCGTGCTGCATTTTCGAGTGATCCGTAACCGGCTGCATCGGCGTTGCTTGTGATGCCGGTAGCGGCGCTCGGCGGGTCGGTTTGCCAAAGTTAGGATCGCTACTGATTTTGGACGCTACCCTGTTACTGGCGCTTTGATACCAGCCAGGGTCACGAAAATCACCAGCAGCAACGCTGTCGCGCACTTTGACGGTCGTAAACATGCCGCCCATCTCAATATTCCCAAAAGGGCCTTTGCCGGTCATCATCGGCAGCGTGTTTTCTGGCCCCACCATATGGCCCATATCGACGTGCTCTTGATGCTCGGACATGCCATTTTCGCCCATGCTCATATAGCCAGGCAGCTGTGATCGGATGGCGGCGTCTAAATCGCGCTGCTTGACGCCGATCGTGTTGGGTATTTCATGCCCCATTGGCCCCATCGTGTGGTGGCTCATGTGGCAGTGAAAGGCCCAGTCGCCGGCAATGGCGTCAAATTCAATATCGCGCATTTGCCCAACCCCAACGATTTCGGTGACCTCATTGCGCCACTGGGATTTCGGCCAACGCCCGCCGTCCGATCCAGTGACTTGAAAGATGTGGCCGTGTAAATGAATCGGGTGATTCCACATCGACAAATTGCCCACGCGAATGCGCACGCGCTCGCCGGTGCGGCATACCAGGGGTTCAATGGCAGGAAAGGTTTTGCCGTTAAAAGTCCATAGATCAAAATCTTGCATCACACTGGGGTCGGGCCTCGAGGTGCCGGGATGCAGCGCAAAGTTATGTAGCAGAATGGCGAAATCGCGGTCAATGTGATCACCCGCTTTCGGGTGAATAATAAAAAGCCCCATCATGCCCAACGCCATTTGCGTCATTTCATCGGCGTGCGGGTGATACATATGCGTGCCAGACTGGCGCAGCGTGAACTCGTAGCTGTAGGTTTCACCGGGCTGGATATGCGCTTGATTTAAACCACCAACGCCGTCCATGCCGCTGGGTAGCAGCAGGCCATGCCAGTGAATGGTCGTGGCTTCCGGCAAGTGATTGGTGACCAAAATGCGGACGCGGTCGCCTTCTACCGCTTCAATTGTCGGCCCCGGCGCGCTGCCGTTATAGCCCCACAGTTTGGCGCGGCTGGTGTTGCCTTTAGCGCCGGTTGAAAACTCATGCTCGACCGGTTCGGCGACCAAATGGAACTCTTTGACGCCCCCGACCATTTTGTAAGGCAACGTCCAACCGTTGGGCGTGTGCACGCGGCCGGGTTTGGTTTTTTGTGGCGCTATCTCCGGTGTAGCAGGTGGCGGCGCAATCGGTGGCCTCTGGGGCTGGCTGTGATCCATACCGGGCATTGCTGAGTTTGTTTGCGCAAGCGCCAAAGTGCTGATTGCAGCGCCGCCTGCCAAAGTGCCGGCCATACCTAAAAATTGGCGACGGCCGTTGTTACTACTCGAATTGTGCTCGCTCATGGCGTGCCTCCTTGGTGCTGATGGGTTGGGTTTTGCATCTCTAATTCCAGCGTGTCTAATTCCAGCGACATGCCGCAAATCGGGCACTTATCGCTAGCATTGTTGCTGCGCGCATGTTCGTGCATCGGGCAGACGTACACCGGCTTGCTTTCGTCCACGGGCGGTAGCACTGGGGTTGCTTTGGGCACCGACATATCCATGCCCTGCATGCCCGAGCCTTGCATGCCGGGGTCACTCGCGTCACCCATATCCATGCCCTGCATGCCGGCATCGGCGTTCGGCGGGCCGGGCAAGCCAACCGCCGTGTTGCTGATGTTTTTATCCGAAGGCAACGCACCACCAATCGCCCGCGCCAACTCGGCGCGCGCCACCCAATAGCCGCTCAGCGCTTCCAAATAGCCCTGATAGGCGTCGTATTCCTCTCGTTTGCCCTGCAAAAGCTCGAAGGCGCCAATCAGCATAAAGTTAAAGCGCAGCTGCTGCGCCGCCACGATTGCTTCACGTGCAGGCAGTAGTTTATCGCGATAAATATCAACCATCGTGCGCGCACTGGCGAGCTGCGCAGCGGCCGACTGCACTTGGGATTGCACCTGCAAAACCGTCTGCGCCCGCATGGCCGCCGCCTTTTCCGCATACGCACTTGCGCGCAACACGCTGCCTTGCCCCTGATTAAAAATAGGAATGCCTAAGCTCAAACTCAAGCCGGCAAAGCGCGCGCCATCGTCCTCGCGTTCCCGCGCGTAGCCAACCTCGAGCGCACCCAGCCAGCGCCAGCGTTTTGCGCTGCGGGCGACATCTTTGGCGCTCGCCAAATAGACATCCGCCGCCACCAAATCCGCACGTTGGGCGGTGGCCAAGGCCTGTAAGTCAGCGGTTGCGTCTTCCGACGCCGCCAGTTCTGGCAACTTTGCCTCCACTTTTAGCTGCGTATCCTCTGCAGGCAATGCCAGCAGCGCATTCAGCGCCGCACGTGCGGCAAATACGGCAGCGTTCGCGTGCTCTAGCTCAATCTGTGCCTGTGCCGCACCTGCCTGTTCGCTAGCCAGCTGCCCACGGGTGATATTGCCCGCTTCGAAAAAACGCTGCGCCAGTGTTGCGCTGTTTTGCATGGACTCGGCCGATAAGCCGCGCATTCCGCGCACCTGTACTGCGCCGATCAGTTGGTAATAAGCCACTTCGGCATCGCGCGCCAAACTCAACACCTGCGCGGTAATTTGCGCAGATGAACGCTTGAGTTCACCCTGCGCCAAGCGTTTGCGGGCACCCAGCAGCAATAAATCGCTCAGATCTTGCGTCAAGCCGTAGGTGATCTTACTCAGCACGCCGCTTTCACTGGGGCGCATTCGCTCATAGCTGACGACTGGATTACTGATGCGCGTGGCATCCGCCACCTCGGCCCAGCTCAAGCCTAAATCCGCATAAAGCAGCTGCATTTCTGGATTGCGCAGCAAAACCAACTGCATGACCTGTTGTGCAGTTGCCGCCTGCGTGAGTAATGCTTGCGTTTGCGCAGCGCCAGCGCCTGAGTCCCAGGATTTTGGCGTAGCGACGACGACGTCAATGCGGCTGGCAATGGCACCCGCGCCACGGTCGCTGGGGATGCTGGTGCAGGCGCTTAAAAAAATCGCGGCGCACGCGATCGCTAGCCGGTAAATCTGGGTTTTATGGTGGGCCCGATGCTGGGGGTGATGCTGGTATTGTAGTTTCATGATGCTGCTCCGGTTGAATCGAATACCAATGTTTGCGCTCGGTTTTGCGCAAACGTTGAGTTGGCGTTGCGCCGAATTTCTCGGCGACGCATTAATAAATAGGCTGCGGGAATCACAAACAATGACAGCAGCGGTGCGCTCAGCATGCCGCCCAGCATTGGTGCAGCAATGCGCCGCATGATTTCAGAGCCGCTGCCTGCACCCCAAAACATCGGCAGTAAGCCAGCGATAATCACCGCCACCGTCATTGCTTTCGGGCGCACGCGCTGCACTGCGCCGTAGCGAATGGCGCTGAGCAAGTCATGCTCGCCCAAGCTCTGCTCGTGCTGCCAGGCCTGCTTGAGATAGATCAACATAATCACACCAAATTCCGCCGACACGCCTGCCAGCGCGATAAAGCCCACGCCGGTCGCAACCGATAAGCGGTAGTCCAGCAGATACAAAAGCCACACGCCGCCGGTGAGTGCAAACGGTAACGTCGCCATAATCAGCAGCGCTTCGTCAAAGCGCGCGAAGGTCAAATACAGCAGCACGAAAATAATCAGCAGTGTTGCGGGCACCAGTATTTTGAGTTGGGCATTGGCGCGTTCGATAAACTCAAACTGGCCGGAATAGCTGAGTGAAATTCCGGGTTCCAAGGTGACCTGTTGCGCCAATACTTTTTGTAAATCCTGCACGACCGACACCACATCGCGTTCGCGCACATCGATGTAAACCCAGGCACTCAAGCGCGCATTTTCGCTTTTCAGCATCGGTGGGCCGTCTTGAACCGTGATTTTGGCGACGCTATCCAACGTGATTTGCGCGCCGCTAGCAGTCAAGATCGGCAGCTTGCGCACCGCATCGATACTGCTGCGCCATTCGCGTGCATAGCGCAAACTGATCGGAAAGCGCGCTAAACCGTCCACCACTTCGCCAATATTTTCCCCACCAATCGCACCGCTGACCATCGCTTGCACCTCGACAATGCTCAGACCGTAGCGCGCAGCGGCGGCGCGATCAATATCAATATCCACATAGCGCCCGCCAGTCAGGCGTTCGGCAAAGCTCGAACTGACGCCCGACACCGTTTTCGCGGCTTTCGCAACTTGTTGCGCAACCCGATCCAGTGTGGCTAGATCGCTGCCCGCAACTTTTACGCCAATCGGGCTTTTGATCCCGGTTGCCAACATATCGATGCGGTTTCGTATCGGCGGTACCCAGATATTCGACAGCCCCGGTACTTGCACCACACGGTCCAGCTCGGCGATTAGTTTTTCTGGCGTCATACCCGCGCGCCATTGTTCGCGTGGTTTGAATTGCACCGTGGTTTCGAACATCTCCATCGGTGCCGGGTCTGTCGCAGTTTCTGCGCGTCCGGCTTTGCCAAAAACGGACGCCACCTCGGGCACGGTTTTGATCAAGCGATCCGTCTGCTGCAACAGTTCGCCGGCTTTTTGCGCCGATAATCCGGGCAGCGCGGACGGCATATACAGCACGTCGCCCTCGTCCAGCGGCGGCAGGAATTCACCGCCCAATTGCGACGCTGGCCAAAGCGCGGAAAGCATCAGCAGCGTGGCAAGGATCAGGGTGACTTTGGGGGCGGTCAGCGCTGAATTCAGCAGCGGTCGATACAGCCAAATCAGCAGGCGATTCAAAGGGTTCTTCGCAGAATCGGGGATTTTCCCGCGTATCCAAAAGCCCATCAAAATCGGCACCAACGTGATCGATAGCGCCGCAGCGGCGGCCATCGCATAGGTTTTGGTGTACGCCAGCGGGCCAAATAAGCGGCCTTCTTGCGCCTGCAGCAAAAACACCGGAATGAATGACAGCGTGATGATGAGCAGACAGAAAAATAGCGCGGGGCCAACTTCAGCAGCGGCTTTTGCGACGACTTGCCAATGCGCATCGCCGCGCAGCGTGGCGTCTGGGTGTTCGTGCTGCCAAGCTTCAATGTGCTTGTGCGCATTTTCGATCATCACCACGGCGGCATCGACCATCGCGCCGATGGCAATCGCGATACCGCCCAAGGACATAATATTGGCGTTGACCCCCTGTACGCGCATCACCA